>JAYPBG010000124.1:9656-9979 GCA_038124075.1 Gammaproteobacteria bacterium | reverse complement strand
TTTTTGACCAGGCGCTGGATCAACTGATAGAGGGGCGACACAAAGAGGGCGACGCACTGCAACAGCTCATAAAAGCAAAAAACCAAGCCATTCGACAGTATCTTGAAAAGGTTCTCACTAAAACACCCGACATCCAGAAGCAATACCGTACAAAGCTTGAAACAAAAATTACTGAGCTGGGCGTTCAAGTTGACCCTGAACGCCTTGAACAAGAGCTTCTCTTTACTGTCCAGAAATCAGATGTGACGGAAGAGCTGGACCGGCTGAACACCCACTGCAACGAACTGGACACAACACTGCACTCTAAAAAACCCATTGGCCGC
>JAYPBG010000124.1:0-9646 GCA_038124075.1 Gammaproteobacteria bacterium | reverse complement strand
CTTGGACTTTCTTCTTCAGGAGATGAACCGTGAGGCCAACACCATTGGCTCAAAGATATCTGACCCTCAAATCACGCCCTGGGTGGTTGAAATTAAAGTGCTCATTGAGCAAATACGCGAACAGATTCAAAATATTGAATGACCCTAATACAGATGAGGTAGATATTCCATGAGCGGTACCCTCTTTATCGTTTCCGCCCCCTCTGGCGCTGGCAAAACCAGCCTTGTCGCCGCATTGATTCAACAGCTGAACGCCATTGAGGTCTCAGTCTCTCACACCACCCGCGCCATACGCGCCGGCGAAATCGATGGAACCCACTATCATTTCATCAGCAAAGAGCGTTTTCTGACCATGCAAGGGGAAAGTGAGTTCATTGAGTATGCAGAGGTGTTTGGAAATTACTACGGCACATCAAAAACTTGGGTATTGGACAAACTCAAGGGCGGGACGGACGTCATTCTAGAGATTGACTGGCAAGGCGCACAGCAAATTCGCAAAAGTTTTCCCGAGGCGGTCGGTATTTTTATCCTACCTCCTTCACAATCCACACTGCATGACCGCCTCACCTCACGCGGTCAAGATGACGACACCATCGTAAACAGAAGAATGCGGGAAGCTCGATCAGAGATCACCCACTATGTGGAGTACGACTACTTGGTAGTAAACGATCAATTTAAAACGGCCCTTGACGACATCATCAGCATCATCAAGAGTCACCGCTTAACTCAGGTGCACCAAGCGGTTCAACTCCAGCCACTGTTGCAGAATTTATTAAGCTAAGCCCCTATTTTGAACCCCAAACTTAACCAAGGCCACACAGCTCAGCTATACTCCAACAATTGACCCGAACAACGGGTACGATTAAATCGACAGAACCCAAAGAACAGGTTGACGCTGAAACGATTAAAACGTTACCATGCTGGGTTCAACGACCCAAGATAAGAGGTGATAGACCAAATATGGCACGAGTAACCGTTGAAGATTGCTTAACTAAAGTAGCCAACCGTTTTGAGCTAGTATTAGTCTCATCAAAACGAGCCCGTCAACTTGCTACCGGAGGCAAAGACCCCTTTTTAGAGTGGGAGAACGACAAGCCCACCGTTATGGCACTCAGAGAGATCGCGGAAGGATACATCGACCGCAGCATTCTCATTGACAAACCCAACCGAATCATCAAGCCCGAAAGCCCTGCTGCTGCCATCAGCGCCGAGCTCTCCGCAGAAGCGCCTCTTGCAGCAACCGCTCCTGAACCCAGCGCAGACGCTGCACCTGCCGAGGAAGCTGTTGAGCCACCCATAAGCACAGTGGAAGAGACAGCAGAAGAAGCACCCAAAGAAGAAGCAGCCGCTGCCACTGCAGAAAAGAATGCAGAAAAGACAGAGGCCGCCAGCAACGAGCAACCGGCTGACACCAGCACACAACCAGGTACACCCCCTACAGACCCAGCCTGAACGTGATCGCTTAACAAACGCTTCAACAGCATCAGCAAACACCACAGCAACACGGCAACATAGCAACATAAAGGTAGGCAATACCGGTACCCACACAGTATGGACAAGACCCTAGACGCTCATGACGACCCATACCTCGAGGGCCTACTCAGCCGTATTGGCTACCTTACTCATTCTCAAATAAAAGCGATTACCGAAGCCTACCTCTATGCCCGCAAAGCCCACGAGGGCCAATACCGACGCAGCGGCGATCCCTACATATCGCACCCAGTCGCTGTAGCCTACATCCTATGCGACATGAAAATGGATGCACAAAGCCTCATGGCGGCACTGCTGCATGACGTCATCGAAGACTGCAGCATCACCAAAGAGCAGATCAGCGAGACCTTCGCTCCCGCTGTAGCCGAGCTGGTCGATGGCGTCAGTAAAATCTCTGCCATTAAGTTTGAATCTCGCAAAGTCCAGCAAGCAGAAAACTTCAGGAAAATGGTATTGGCCATGACCCAGGATATACGGGTCATCCTCGTCAAACTCGCCGACAGACTGCACAACATGAGAACGCTCAACGTGCTCAACCCAGAAAAACGGCGCAGAATCGCAACAGAAACATTAGAGATCTATGCCCCCATCGCCAATCGCCTCGGCATGAACAATATACGCGTTGAGTTCGAAGATCTTGGCTTCAGTGCTCTCTACCCCATGCGCTCCAAGCTGATCAAAAAAGCGATCAAAAAGGCCCGCGGTCACCGGCGAGAAATCATGGCCTCTCTACAGGCCGCCTTAGAAGAACGCCTTAAGAACGATCAAATTAACTGCCGAATTCTCAGCCGAGAGAAACATCTTTACAGCATCTATCAAAAGATGAAGTCTCAACATAAATCCTTTAGCCAAATCATGGATGTCTATGGCTTCCGCATTATTGTAGACAGCGTTGACACCTGCTATCGAGCACTCGGCGCTGTTCACAATCTATATACACCGATACCAGGGCGCTTTAAAGACTATATTGCAATACCCAAAGCGAACGGTTACCAATCACTGCATACCACACTCAAAGGGCTGAGCGGCCTACCCATCGAAATACAGATACGAACAGAAGAGATGGAGTCGATGGCCAACAACGGCATTTCAGCCCACTGGCTCTATAAATCCAATGAAAGCAATTTACCTGACAGCACCCAGACCCGCACACGCGAATGGCTAAAAGGGCTGCTCGAGCTGCAGAAGAGCGCCGGAAACTCGATTGAATTCATTGAGAATGTCAAAATTGACCTTTTTCCTGACGAAGTATACATATTCACGCCAAAAGGGAACATCCTAGAGCTGCCAACAGGCGCGACCCCTGTCGACTTTGCCTACGCTGTACATACCGACGTCGGCAACAGCTGCGTCGCCTCACGCATCGACCAACGATTAGCGCCACTGAGTGCAACGCTTCAGAGTGGGCAGACCGTCGAAATCATTACTGCACCTGGCACTTGCCCAAATCCAGCCTGGCTCAGCTTTGTTATTACGGGAAAAGCACGCGCCAACATACGCCACTTTCTCAAACAGCAGCAGCATACCGAGTCGGTTGAACTTGGAAAAAGACTGCTCCACAAAGCCCTTCTCGTACTCAATACCACATTTGAACAGGTACCCGCCCACCTTCTTTCGCAAACCATCTCCGAAGCCGGCTTCGAAACATTGGAGGCACTGCTCGAAGATATCGGCCTGGGCAACCGTATGGCACAACTGGTTGCACATAGGCTCGTCCCTCAAGAGCTGCTCAGCAGCACTGAAACCACCCTCAAAAAAGAGTCACACCCCAGCCCACTTGCAATCCGAGGCACCGAGGGCATGGTCATCACCTTTGCAAAATGCTGCCGCCCCATTCCCGGTGACAGCATTTCGGGCTATCTCAGCTCAGGACGCGGCATTGTGATTCACCGAGACAGCTGCCCCAATATCACAACTGAACTGAGGGACAACCCGGACAAATGCCTGCCTGTACAATGGGCGGAAATGATCGAAGGCGAATACCTCGCAAAACTGCGCATTGAACTTGAAAACCAGCGCGGCGCCTTAGCCGATATCGCAACCACCATTGCCGATGCTGAAGCCAACATTGAGTCCATCACTATGGGTGAAAAAGGCGCCAAACTTAGCATTGTCAATGTGGTACTCGGCGTGCGCAGCCGAGTACACTTAGCACGCGTCATCAAACGGCTACGCGCCATCAGCACCACCATCAAAATCAACCGTACCAAAAGCTGAGCACAATCCACTCGACCAAGCAAAACAACCACCGACTCTTTTACACTCACCTCTTTCGGGATAGAATACTCTCTAGCAACATCAACATATACTTTAACATACACTTTAGACATCTATCATTGGAACCCTAGATATGAGCGACCGAACCGTTATCGAGACGCGCAAAGCACCGCAAGCCATTGGGACTTACTCTCAAGCCATTAAAGTGGGCAGTACCGTCTACATTTCAGGCCAAATCCCTCTCATACCAGAGACTATGGAAATGATAGATGGCGGTATAGAGGCACAGATTCGGCGTGTATTCGATAACCTGCAGGCGGTCGCACACGCTGCGGGCGGTACACTGCAAGATATCGTCAAACTCAACGTCTTTATGACCGATCTCAAACACTTCGCCACCGTGAACGAAATCATGGCCACCTATATCAGCCAACCCTACCCTGCAAGAGCAGCGGTTGAAGTAGCGGGACTGCCCAAAGAGGCGCTGATCGAAATGGACGCCATTCTTGTTGTTCAACAAACAGCAACCTAAGGCCTTTAAAACCACCTAAAAATCAACCTACCCATTTTTCACACTAGAAACATTAGACAGCCTATTATGACCACAACAGCTTCCGAACTAGACCCAAACACGACTGCTAACATCGCAACCCTTATCGCGGCAGAATTAACCATAGATATTAAACAGGCTCGCTCTGCTATCGAACTGCTCGACGGTGGTGCAACCGTCCCTTTTATTGCCCGATACCGCAAAGAGGTCACCAACGGTCTAACCGACATCCAACTTCGACAACTTGAAGAGCGACTGATCTACTTGCGAGAGCTCGAAGATCGCCGTGATGCAATATTAAAGAGCATCAAAGAACAAGAGAAGCTAACACCCGAACTGGAGCAATCCATTCGCGAGGCCGATAGCAAGCACCGCCTCGAAGACCTGTATTTACCTTACAAGAAAAAACGTCGCACAAAAGGCCAGTTGGCTAAAGAAGCAGGCCTCGAACCTTTAGCTGAGTCACTGCTCAACGACCCCACCCTCGATCCAACAGCAACCGCAACCCCATACATTAACAAAGAGGCCGGCTACGAAGATGAAAAAGCCGTGCTTGCCGGCGCCAAATATATTCTGATGGAGCGATTCAGCGAAGAGGCTGATCTACTCGCCACCCTTCGCAACTACCTAAACGAAAACGCCCACATCATCTCCACCGTTGCAAAAGAGAAAGAGGAGAGCGGCAAGAAGTATCGCGACTATTTTGAGCACAATGAGCGCATTGCTAAAACACCATCACATCGAGCACTGGCTATTTTGCGCGGGCGCAAAGAGAGTGTACTGCAAGTCAAAGTGGACATTGACCCCAAAACCTCAAACAGCACAGATGACAAACAAGCCTCACACCCCTGCGAACAGATGATCGCCAAACACATCCACTTCATTGCCAACGACCGCGCCGCTGATCACTGGCTATCCGAAGTCATACGCTGGACCTGGCGCGTTAAGATTCATAGCCAAATGGAAAATGAGCTGCTCAGCGACCTGAAATCAAGATCTGAAGATGAAGCCATAAAAGTCTTCTCACAGAACCTTCACGACCTGCTTATGGCTGCACCCGCAGGACCAAAAAACACCCTTGGGCTCGATCCTGGTATCCGCACAGGCGTAAAAGTCACAGCCCTCGACGGCACGGGTAAACTGCTCAGCCATACCACCATTTTCCCGCACGAACCTAAAAAAGAGTGGGACAAATCGATCAATGTACTGGCAAAACTCTGTAAAGAGCACGCCATCGAGCTGATCAGCATCGGCAATGGCACCGCCTCACGAGAGACGGATCGGCTGGTCTCAGATATGTTGAAACAGCACACTGACTTACACGCAACCAAGCTCATCGTCAGTGAATCCGGTGCATCCGTCTACTCAGCATCCGAATATGCCTCAAAAGAGTTTCCCAAGCTCGACGTCTCCTTCCGTGGCGCCGTATCCATCGCAAGACGCCTTCAAGACCCCTTGGCCGAACTGGTGAAGATTGACCCAAAAGCCATCGGTGTTGGACAGTATCAACATGATGCCAATCAGAGCAAGCTAGCGCGAGCGCTGGATGGCGTTGTTGAGGACTGTGTAAACGCCGTCGGTGTCGACGTCAATACCGCCTCTGCTCCCTTGCTTGCCCGTATCGCAGGCCTCAACCAAACCATCGCGACCAACATCGTCTCATACCGCGACCAATACGGCCCGTTCAAGAGCCGAGCAACGTTAAAAGAAGTACCAAGGCTCGGCAATAAAACCTACGAACAAGCCGCCGGGTTTCTCAGAGTCAACAACGGTGAAAACCCTCTTGATGCCTCAGCCGTTCATCCTGAGGCCTACCCCTTAGTTCAGTCGATTGCACAAAAACACGAACGCACTGTGACGTCACTGATTAACGACAGCGCCTTCCTGCAGAGCATCGATGCACATGCATTTGCCGACGAGCAATTTGGTGTCCCCACCGTCATGGATATTCTTCAAGAGTTGGAAAAGCCTGGTCGCGACCCACGCCCAGAATTTAAAACGGCTCAATTCAAAGAGGGCATTGAGAGCATCAATGATCTAAAAGAGAATATGATCCTAGAAGGCGTCATCAGCAACGTCACCAACTTTGGCGCTTTTGTCGACTTGGGTGTCCACCAAGATGGACTGATCCACATCTCCATGCTCTCAGATAAGTTCATTTCCAACCCTCGCGAAGTGGTTAAAGCAGGCGATATCGTCAAAGTAAAAGTGATCGAGATCGACATAGAGCGAAACCGCATTGGCCTAACACGGATGATCAATGAACGTGCGGTTACAGGCGCACCTTCAAAAAGGGCAACAGACAAAGAGAGGCGGACAGACAAGCCGGCCAACAGGGCAAAAGCTGCTTCACAAAAGAGCAGGGCCACCGGTGACCCAAGGAGGTCGTCCACCTCAAAACGCTCCGACAGCAAAGCGCCCTCCAAACAGGGCGGCACCTTTGCAGACCTGTTCGCTAACGCCAAACAGATTCGTTCTAAACGCTGAAGCCAACGGAGCGCCAAACAACGTGCCCTATACGTTTTTTTCACCTAATAGCGCTCAACCGAGCGCTCGACCTTATCACAAAACAATACGCAGGGCCTCTGCCTTCCGCGACGGATATCACTGTGCTTGATTCAGCATCTACAAACCGCATCGAGCGCCTGACGGCGCAACTTATCGCAGACAAGCAAGCGCTCAGCGCGCTGGAAAAGATACGTCGAGGCATAGAGAAAGAGAGTCTACGCATCGAAAACAGAGGGCAGATCGCACAAACGCCTCACCCATCCGCACTGGGATCGGCACTCACCCACCCTAATATAACAACGGACTACTCTGAAGCTCTACTTGAATTCATTACCCCCCCCTTTTATAACATCAGCAGCACCCTTAATTTTTTATATAACTTACATACATACACCTACAGCCATATAGGCGACGAACTGCTTTGGGTCAACAGCATGCCTTGTCGCATCAACAGCGAACAAGAGATCCCCATTGCGGACTACGGCACCTCCAATAGCGGTCGAATGAAACACATATACCGTATTGGCCTTGGCCACCGTTATGGCCGCTCCATGCAGACCATTGCCGGCATTCACTACAACGTATCGCTACCGTCCACCTACTGGCTGTCATACCAATCTTATAAAAAAGAGCAGGGGCCGATACAACCCTTTATCAACAAGCACTATTTTGGCTTAATTCGAAATTTTCAGAGGCTCAGCTGGCTACCGGTTTTTCTTTTTGGCGCAAGCCCCGCCACCTGCCATTCATTCATCGACAACACAAACCTGTCTCAACGGCAAGGGGTTATCATACCCAAAACGCTTTCAGCCGTTCCAACTGCGGCTCAACATCAAGCACACCAAACACTCAATCTGCCTGAAGGCACCTCTTTACGCATGAGCCCCTTAGGGTATCAAAGCAGCACTCAATCCGAACTTCATGTCTGTTATAACAGTCTTAATGACTACACTCACTCTTTAGAGCACGCCATAAGAACACCGCACCATGCATACGAAGCCATAGGCGTTCAAGCGGACAACAATGAGTACATGCAACTCAACGCAAATGTATTACAAATAGAGAATGAGTTCTATAACCCCATACGACCCAAACGCACCAGCAAAGCAGGCGAACGCCCAACGGTTTCACTGCGCGAACAGGGCGTTGAATACATTGAAATTCGCCTACTCGACCTTGACCCGTTCGCACCTGCCGGTGTAACCGAATCAACCCTCTCATTTATTGACATACTGCTTCTATACTGCCTGTTTGAAGAGAGCCCCCTACTGTGCAAAGAGGAGCAAAACGCCATTGATGCAAACTTACAATCCGTTGTACAACATGGACGATCTTCAGACCTTTCGTTAAACCTAGGCAAAAAGAGCGTCCCTCTTAAGGAGGCCTTTACAGACATGCTTCCTGCTTTTGAGAGCATTGCACACCTACTCGACAGCACCGACGGCTCTCATCGATTCACTCATGCACTTCAAGATCAAGTAGAAAAGCTAAAACACCCCGAACGACTGCCATCACAAAAAGTACTGGATACGCTCAAATCCAATCAACTCAGTTTTTTTGAATTTGGTTTACAGCAAGCGCGCGCTCAACGCGACTATTTTTTAAATAAGCGGCTACCCGAGCCAACACGAAACATCTTCAGCCGTACCGCTCAGCTCTCGCTGACCAGACAGGCTCAAATGGAATCATCACCCGAAAACACCTTTGAGGAGTACCTGGCTAATTATTTTCGGTGACACTCACCGATCCTCTACTCAACAAAAAAATTGGTGAAGAGCACCTCCATGATCTCCGCTTCAGGCCGCTCTGCTTCCATCACCGCCCTTACCTCTTCCAAAGCTGCTTGCCGGATAGAAAATCGCCCTTCCGGGGTAGAAACGGTAATTTGATCCTGCTTAGAGATCAGCAAAACCAACGCACTTTTAATTAAAGGTATATTCTCTTCCACGGCCGCAACCGACTCATCACCAGAGACCCGAATCGTGATATCGGTTCGCAAATGACGTATCTGGCCTCGAGCCTGATAGTTCAAGATAAACGAGGGTACAATACGCACATAAGCACTGCCTGAACCCTGCGCCTGCTCCTCTTCAGAGGCGACGGCCTGCATCGGTATAACCGCCACCACAGACAGCAGCACAACAAGAGCGTATCGACACCCACCTCTGCTCAGCCCAAAGCAAGCAGGTATAACAGAAACGATCAAAACCTCATACCTTACACAGCCTCAAAAACTTATCCCTAACCAATACCTCTACCTCATAGCCGACAATAAAGCTACTCAATATATTAAACTGCCTATAGACTATAGACTATAGGCCGCTTACTTCTTCATAACTGACCTCAATGGAATTCTATTAAAACATGTTGCATACAGAAAAAAACAACTCAAAAAAGAGCCCTACTGAAAAATCAGAGATAGCCATCGTTCATCGCTTAAGAGCAAAACCAAGGGCCATCGCCCTGATCGGCTTCTTGGCCTGCGTCTGCGCAATGGCCACCGCCTATGCACTTGAACATTTCCTTGCTCTTGAGCCCTGTAAACTCTGCTATCTCCAAAGAGCCATTGTCATCACATTGGGGGCGACCTTCTTAATCGCCTCGCTTCACAACCCCAAAGTAATGGGCTACCGTCTATATGCACTGCTCTGCACACTGCTCTGCATAGCCGGTCACATAACAGCCGGCCGCCATATCTGGTTACAACATCTGCCTAAAGACCGTATTCCAGCGTGCGGCCCAAGCATCGACTACATGCTTGACGTGTTTTCATATTTAGAAACGTTAAAAACCATCTGGGAAGGGGCCGGTGACTGCGCCGACGTCAGCTGGCGGTTTTTAGGCCTCACCCTTCCCGAGCATCTTAGCCTCTACTTTATC
>JAYPBG010000123.1:1775-9998 GCA_038124075.1 Gammaproteobacteria bacterium | reverse complement strand
GCCATGGCTGGTAGCCATTCCGCTACCTTCCTCACTAAAAAAGCCTGTCGAGTTAATAGATACCAGCTTCGCACCACTGTACACAGATGCAATCTGACGGCATAAAAGCTGTTTATTGTCACAATACGATCCCTCACAACGAAGCCCTACAGCGACCATGGGTGGTTTACAATAACCGACGCCCTTATTTTCTTCACTGAAACCATCGGACCAATACTCAGGGATGCGGTCGACAGCACTTTTATAACTGCTAAACTTGTCATCATTTTGGAGATCCGCCCCACAAAGATTAAGCCGCCCCTCTTGCGCTTCAAAACACCCGCTTACATCGCTGGCCGATCCGCTGCCACTAAATGTCCAGTTTCTGCTCATAAACCCCATATCATCTGCTTGAGCATGCCAATTATTACCAGAGCTGTGCTTGGGATTGGTAATGATAACGGCATTGGCTTCCGCGGTAGAGTAAGGGTCATCATAGTCATCATCCACTCTATCCCAGTACCTGGGTTCGTGAATTTCGCTTTCACCACCGTTTGCTTTTACTGAGATAAAACACTGACAGTTATTCCAATTGGCCAAGCATCGCTCTAGATAATTATGGGTATAGGTGTCCGTATTGCCCGACACAAAACACATAAACCGGCCTTTTAACTCTTTGAACGTAGGCCACCCTACTGATTTTACGGCCATTCTGAGGTTTTTGGATCCCACTGAATATCTATCAGCAAACTCCTTGGGTGTGTAGACCTTACTTCCCAATATGTTACTTATGGCGTCATTCATCGGGGCATATTGAGTTAGGTTTGTGACAGGGTCATCATAGCTAATGCCGTCTTTGAGATCGAAATTCAGAAAAATAGCGTCTCTGTTTGGGTTGGCATTCATATGCGCGTTAATTTTGTGCAGACATTCAGTAAAATTATCATTCCCTCCGTCGAACCACGTACAATTTGTATCTTCAGGAGTACCATGCCCAACATACCAGCCCCCATTACTCCAGTTCAAATCGATCTCAAAAAACATACCGAAATTTGTTAGGTAGTCCTCGAACTTGTTAGACGGACCAGGATAACTGCCACTACCCCACTCGTAGGTATTGTGAACCCCCCTGCCGCGCCAGTAGTTTATTGGGACATCTTGATCCTGAAGCCTGAATCCCCCAATTTCATAACGTTGAGCGGTGCTGTTCCAGCTAAATTGCTGTAGAAAATCATTAGCATAACCTTCATACGCGCCATGGCTATTGGCCGATGCCAACCCAAGTGCCGCGGCACATAGGGGTATTGCTGCGACTTTTGTTAATGTTTTTTTCATAACTAACCCTCTGATAAACATAGATAGATAGATAGATCGATAGATCGATAGATAGATAGATCGATAGATAGATAGATAGATAGGTGGGTATTCTTATTAAGCGTATAACTCGTTCGGCAGATTTAGAAATAATAAATTTACATTGATGCAGCGGTTTTTATACCTTTTTAGTCAGACTTAAAACAGAAGACAGAAAGCGCAGATAAGAAGACAAGAACAGCAGCGTCCTCTTCCGCCCTCTTCCGCCCTCTTCCGCTTATTTTCAGAATATAGACTATAATGTCAACATAAATAAGCGGTCCATAAAAACAGTCAATCTATATATAACATTATATTATTAGACGCAGTTTAAATAGATAAATATTCACAACAGACCTGGCTTACACATATTATTCACAAAGCTCATAAAGCCCTCTTTATTTCAAACTTAAAGATTGAAATACTTAAAGATTGAAATAAAAGGGCTTAAACAGATCACAAGGCTATCATGTCAAGCAGTTACAAGCACTATAACCCTATAGAAGATCATGACGAACATATAGATGAAAGCAACGAAACTCATGCTCTATTTGTCAAGATTGTAGACCATTTACGCAAATCTACAGGTCTACCTCTACCCTATTTTGATCGTAACAGTCGTATCTGCATGGTGACTGAAACAGAGATTGTCATCAATCTAATTAAAGAAGAGAACAAACAACGCATCTCCCTGTACGCCCCTATACTCGCATCCACCCCGATAGAGATCGACGAGGCGTTAATGACCTGGTTACTCGAAGCCAATCTATTATGGCAGGGTACTCAAGGCGCAACACTAGGCATTCTTAGACACACTAACCAAATTATTTTGTCAGAGATTGTCCATGCCACCGAAAATACCCTACATCTGTTTGACGAACAGCTAGTGAATTTCATTGATAAAACCCAAAACATAGAGCTTGGGCTTGCAAAACAGATTGATGATAAACGAAATAGAGAGAACAGCGAAGAACTAGATCCTGAAATAATACTCACCACTAAACAGAACAACATCCTTAATAACACTCACAATCCCCATACTCACAACCCCCATATATTCAAGGCATAACAAGTGGTAGAATCAACCGGTTCGAACCTCAACCAATCCTACACGCCTCTCACAACGGGAGCGAAAGAGCAACTTTCTGATAAACAGAATTCACATAAACCAGAATCTAAATCCCCGGTCTTATCGAAACTAACATTAAAAGCAACAACTAAGACTCAGGCTGAACAGAGTGGCATCCTGAAGAGCGATACACCCAGCATCTCAAAAAGTGAACATCAAAATAAAGGTTTGCGACGCCTATTTAACCCTTTTAACAGGACAACAGAAAACCAACCATCGACAACACACAACTCACCGACGTCAAACGCTTCTGACGCCCTTCCCAATCTTGACACAGAGAGCGTCAGTGTGACCTCAGGATCAGAACATATTGGCCTGGATATCTCTAGTTCAGATGATAGTATATCCACCCCCCCTGCTTCAGTTGCTCAACCACACCCCAGAGCAGGTCTTGATAACATAGTTAATGACAAGCAGTTCAGCCAATTGAGCCAAGATTTTGGAGAAGCTACCTGGAGCATGCTCGCTGGTACCGAATATTTTCAATCAGCACACCAAACATTAAGCGATGCGCAATTTAATGATGTTGTACAAGCCGTTTTAACATTAAAAGAAGAGTACCCAAACACCAATGTTGAAGACCAACAATTTGTCATCGACATGATATTGAGCAGTGATATCGATATCTCAAAGTGGAATAATTTTCAGTCACTTTTACATAAAGTCTTCAGTTCAATCGAAAGCCAGATCGACAGTAACCACTCAGATAACAAGATCGCTGCCCTATTAAACACGATCAATCTTGATGACCTACCACAAACACTTGATCACTTAGCATCAATAACAGACGATTCCGATGCAGCCTCTGTCGATGAGCAGAGCAGTGGCCCAATAGGGAGATTGAAACAGTTAAACTCAGATCTCGACTCACTTACCACTCTACTCCATAAAGAGAACCAGTCTGAACTGGCCGATATCATCGATAATTTAAACAATCATCTAGAGAACTTTACAACCCATGCAACAAAAAAAGTTCTACATAATCACTTAAAAAGTCAGCTCGATTTTCTACGGAACCCTGGCACAGCTTCATCAACCCATATTAAACTGGGACTCGGGGCTACTTTTGGAAAGCTGATTGGACTGCCTACCGCAGACCTCACGTTTGAGTTAGACCTGAAGGTACAGGCTTTAACCAATGATGACCTGAAAGTGAAAATAGGCGCATCTGCCACCCCATCCGTTCGACTGCAACTGGGAAATCAACTGGCAAATGCCAGCGCCTACCTAGGCTATACCTTTAGAAAAGCCGCTCGTTCAACATCTAACTTTGATGAGTTTATCAAAGTACTCTCAGATAATATAGTACACTCTTCTGCATTAGAGATAAAAGGTGGTAAAACTCGTAGCTCGATAAAAAACTCTACCAAGAGTAAATCCACACTAAAAAAAGCGTTAGCGGCCAATCAAGATCTTGCAAGGCTCCTCCATAAACAAGGCATTATTGATTCGCGATCGCAGATCATTGGTCAACACCGCCCTTTAGTAGCACCCTATTTAACGGATAAAACACGAGGCATTACAAGCGGTGTAGAGGCCAGCCTGTTCGGTGGCACGCTAAACATTCCAGCCTTCTACCATGAAAATACAAAAACAGAATATACTCAACATTTAGAACTACTCGAGACCTTTAAGAATCACCCTGAAATAGCTAAAGAGCAAGACCCCAACTATTTCAACATACAACTGAGAGATGGCCTACTGAACCGCTTTGAAAACAGCAATTCGACACATCAGGTGCTATCACAACTTGAAGAACAATTAGATAACACTGACTCACCACTTGATGAGAAGACACTTTCAGAGTTACGAACGGACCTCTTTGCGGCTATCGTTAATAATAAAAAAGGATTTGATCAATATGTACAGAACATACAAAATCACGACATCAAAAAAACACCCAACAGCCGAATGGAAAAGTGGTCCTTAGAGAAGGATAGAGGCGTAACTAACCGTGGTGATTTCATACGTGCCGTTATTTCAACACATACTCGACTGTACAGTCTGTATGAGAAATGCTTAGACCAATCCAGCTCTCCACTCAGTCAAGCTAAACACTCTTTCGAACTGATTCATGAAATTGAGCGAAGCTTCCAGAATCCTCAAATTAATTTGAAACAGCAGCATATCGAAAAATCTTTAACCAGCACCTTATCCGGCACTGGAACCAACGATAAGTACTCAACCGGCGTACAAGTGAATCTATCACTCATTCCAATCTTACAAAACAGAGTCTCTCTTTCGGTTAATTACAACAATACCGTCAACAATATTAATCCCAGCCTCGACGGTAAAAGCCTTGTCATCACAGGAGAATTCCAGCAAGGTGTCGGACTACAGCAGGTCATCGGCGCTATCGGAGATATCGAACTGCCAAGCGATGCGCCCTCCCTTTCTGACTTCAATTGGTCCAATTTTGACAACTCTATCAATTTATCTGGGATCACTACACTGCTGTTGCTGTATCAACCCCCTTTAAGTGATGAGTTAGCTGAAAAAATAGGGCTGTCAGAAGAGGATAATAAAGGTCACTGGATTCCACAATACACACGCGAATCGACACGAACCGGAATCAATATCGGTGTCTCATCAGCTATCCCCACCGGTGCACTCGATGTCTCTTTTAAAGCGGGCCTGCATACCGATAAATACGTCGTCAATAACGAAAAATTGAGTTCAAATGGTTTACAGTACCTCGCCATATATCACGGCGGATCAAAAGCCAGGGATGATAATTTCACTGACTGGAATCAATATAAAGAAAACCATCAACATGAACTCAATTTATTAGCAGATAATGTTACAATAATCACCAGCTCCTCTCGTGCATATTTTGAAGAGCGGTTACACCATGCAGACACCACACTAAAACCCACTCAGAAACACGCCGCATTGGCCAACGCAAGTAACGGTTTAGAGACACCCTTTGAATCTGTTGATCAGCTTAGACAACATGTACTGTCCAACCTCGCGCTGAATAAGGGAAAACGCGATTTTAGAAAGACGTCTGCAAAAATATTAGGGGCCATCAACCATGTGGCTAAGCATCAACCTGAATTAGTAAAAACACAGCTAGCCAAAGTAGGCTTTAACTCTCCTAGGCAGCTTATCACTGCAATTAATAGAACCCTTAAGAAAGACCCTATTGATCAGCAGGCAGCCAACTCACTGATCGATTCGATCAACCAACTGGTCACCTCTACGGACAACTCATTGATCGATGAGATTAAATCATCTCTTCCCGCCATCAACATAGAGCGTTTAGTTAATCAGTCTACTGAACAATCTCAATTTTTTAAAGAGAAGCTAAACGATACACGCTTCGAACATGAAACATCAATAACGGCTTTAGAGCGTTTCTTATCACTTCAAGCGTCTGATAATGAGCATGAATCGGCAAGTCGATTAGAGAGCAAACGAGTAAAAAGCGGTCGCAATCTCTCTAAACTTATCAGGAATCATATCCGCTCTGTACGATCTGATCTATCATTGGCCTCATCTTCCCACTCATCGTATACCTCTTTTGGCACATCTTATCATTCGTCCATTTAAAGTCGGTTCTTAGTCGCACTCTTTTTCCCATACAAAACCGACAATCTGCCTATCCGCCTTTGAAAATTGAATGCCCATCAAAAAGATCGGTTTACCGCTGGCTCGCTTTTTCCCTTTCCACATTTTTGTGGGCGTCCCTAATCCTTCCAGGGTTATAGACAGATTCACCCAGCCAATTGTATCCATTGTACCAGCGGCGTATCTCGTCTCGATCAAACCCCGGCAGTTCCGGTGCAAACACCTGTTCAACATCACTCTCTGTATAGCCACAGACAGCACTGTATTCGCGAGATAAAGTAATATCTCGCAAATTATTCAACCCAGAAAACAGGCTCACCTTGCTGAACTTAGATACGCCCGTCAACAAGCAGAACTCGATTGAGGCATCACAATCCTTTATCGCCGAATAGAGGTTCTTCAACTCCTCGCGCATCTCGACAGCCACTACCGAATCACCAATATTATCCAGAACCGGTTTGTCGTACTCATCGATCAGCAGGACCACCTTTGCTCCATGCTGCCATAAAGGGAAAAGGACACCCATAAATACTCTTTTTCTCTTTCCACATTTTTGTGGGTGTCCCTAACCCTACTATGGGTGTCCCTAATCCTTCTAATCCTTCCTTTTGTGGGTGTCCCTAACCCTCTACGGCTCCACCGGCCGCAGCCGACCGCGTCCCAACGCACGTCGCCTCTGCATCTTCTGCTGCTGCAACCAAAGAGGATCAATCAGCTCACTGCTGCTCTGGAAACCTAAATCACTGCGCTCCAACAGCTCAATCACCTTAGGCACATCGAGCGCCTCACACGCGGCTCGCAGCTGATCCACCAAACGATCCAGCGCTGCCGAATCGATCCACTCCGTCGCCCGCATCACACGCGGATGCAGCGTACCCTCAGCATTATCGGCCAACAGCGGCTCCTCAAAAAGCTTCTCACCCGGCTTTAAGCCGGTATAACGGATCTCAATATCCCCCTCGGGATGGCTGACATCGCGCACCGAAAGCCCCATCGCCTGTACCATCCGGCAGGCGACATCACTGATCACAACCGGCTGCCCCATATCCAGCACAAAGATATCGCCATTTCTCATCATCTGCGTCGCCTGAAGCAGCAGATGCACCGCCTCCTCCACCCCAATAAAGTAACGCCGCGCATCTGGGTGCGTCACCGTCACAGGGCCCCCTTGAAGAATTTGACGACGAAACCGCGCCAACACCGAATGCTCATCCTCCAGCAGATTACCAAGGCGCACGATACCAAAATGGGTTAACGACGTCTCTTGGTCCGCCGCCTGCAGCACCAAGAACTCCTGCAAACGCCGCGTCGCCCCCACCACACTGGTGGGACGAATCGACTTATCTGAAGAGACCAACATAAACTGAACCACCTCTGCACGCTTAACCGCCTGCAGCACATGACGCAACATCAAGCCATTATTTTGCACCACATTGACCACATTCTCCTCGTTCAGCACCACCTGCTGATCGGTCGCACAATAGAAGAGTCGATCGACCGCAAAACGGCGCAGCAGCTGCTCAAGGCTGACACCATCAAAGTAGTTCATTTTCAAAAAGCGCACCGCATCAGACGCCGGTCCAGAGGGTCGACCCACCTCATGCAGCAGACGTGTTTTGGCCAACATGATCGACTCCTCCGCGCTGTCCACCAGCAGCAACGGACCTCGATGCCACTGCAAACACCAACGCGCAATCGCCAACCCCGTAAGCGACCCGACCCCCACCACCAACAAGGTCTCACCGACAAACGACTTCGCCAGCAGCGCCTCTTGCGCCTCAGACCCAAAAGGCTCACGCACCGGACGTCCGACATCGGCCAGCCATCGACTGAATGAGCACTCACCCTGCAGAGGCTCAGACCGCTCACCGCCCGCCCCCGCACCTTGGGCACCTGCAGCCGACTTAGCCGCAACAGGGGTAATCTTGGCCTTACCGGTCACCAGATCGGTCATCCTCGGAATGGCTCGTACCTTAATCGGCAGATGCTTCACCCGCTCAAAGATCGCCTCCTTCTCCCCATCCGACAGCGCAGCAATCGCCACCAGCAGCTGATCCGCCCCATGCTTATAGACCAGATGAGGCAGCTGCTCACGACTGCAGAGCGGAATCCCGTCCATCACCTGCCCATGCAAGCGGCTGTCATCATCAATCACCGCCACCGGCTGGTAATCTTGCCCCACCTTCAACGCC
>JAYPBG010000123.1:985-1765 GCA_038124075.1 Gammaproteobacteria bacterium | reverse complement strand
TCAACGCCTTCAGAAGCTGCGTACCCAAGGCACCGGCACCGTAGATGATCACTTTTGATTTTTTAGCGTAGACAAAATCGCGCGCATAACGGCGCACCAGAAAACGGCTGCCCCCGACCCCCAGCAGCGTTAAGGTCCCATAGATCAACCCCACCGGCCAAGCCGTCGGGAGCTGAAAGAGCGCGCTGAAGAGCACAAAGAGCGCCGTCGAGAGGAGCGCCGCCTTAAAGAGCGACACCACCTCCATCTCCCCCATATAGCGAACAATGGCATGGTAGAGACCGAAATGAAGCAGAAACGGAAGCGTCAGTGCCGCCACCATACCACCGACCAAAAAGCGCTTAAACCAATGCCCCCAGGCCACACCGTCCACCGACGTATGCCCCTGCTCAAGAAACGCAAAGGCCGCCGACCAGGCCACCACCGCAATCAGCAGCAATACGCACCAATCGTAGAGGATCATCAACATCTTTTTCATCGAGCGCGGCAGGCTCATCAGCAGAGGCGGAATCAGCGTCAACGGTTCATCCTTGAACAGTATGTCTATCAGTGTCTCTCTATACTGTCTTTCTATTAAAGCGTTTCTATAAAGAGTCTCTATTAAGCGTCTCTATGACAAAAGAGCCCAAGAACCGAGCTGGCCATGCGGCCATGCTTGGCTTTAACAGTATATCCCCGGTTTCTTACTTTAGCAGGCTGCAGGCAGAAAAAAGCGCTCTCCCGCACAGGCCTGAGCATAATGATGAAAATATACATCATTTTATTTGATAAACCCCATTC
>JAYPBG010000123.1:0-975 GCA_038124075.1 Gammaproteobacteria bacterium | reverse complement strand
CCATTCTGATGAATATACTCAACAAAATGAGAAAGAAATAAGAGAGAATAAGAAAGATAAACAAGAAACAAAATAGTATGACTTTTTTGGGACACAACACCGAGCAAGAGCACTTAATATGACGACATTCTCTCAACTGGGTAAAGAGATCCGAGCCTTAAGAAAAGCAAAAGGGTGGAGCCAAGCTCAACTCGCCCAATACGCCCAACTCGACCGAACCACTGTCGGCGCACTGGAACGCGACAACTACTCCGATATCGGCATTCGCAAAGTACAACGCATTGCCGAACTGCTCGGGAAGAGCTTGACACTCAAGCCCTTAATCCTGCCCACACTCGATGACCTACAAGCTGAAAACGCACAAGAGAGAGAAGAGAGAAGAGAGAAAAAATGAGCGCCATCGACCTTTACCTTAAAAAAGCTAAGATAGGCAGCCTCACACGCTCCCACCATAGAGCCGCCTTCACCTACCGACACGATGCAACAGAAGCGCTCTCCCTCACAATGCCGTTGCGCCATGAAACCTATTATTACGAAGGTCTACACCCCATCTTCCAAATGAACCTACCTGAAGGCCACCTGCGCAACGCGATCGAACGCGCTACCGCGAAACAGTATGGCAGTGATGACCTCACACTGCTAACCCTGCTGGGCCCACACCAAATTGGTCAACTGCGCTATGCAGCCGCAGGCAGCCCACTTTCAGAATCCCCCCCTCACAACCTATCACTGGATACCTTAATTAAAAGCAAAGATGTCACACTGTTCCAACAGCTGCTTGATCAATTTGCATTGTACTCTGGCGTTGCAGGCATACACCCAAAATTTCTTGCCGATCTTCCAAACCATGAAACAGAGCATGAGATCAAACGTGAAATAGAGGGCAAAGCCACCCTGCCTCTCCAACCCTACATTATTAAGAGCTGGGAAGAGGCTTACCCGCAACTGGGGTGCAACGAAGCGCTCTGCCTCACC
>JAYPBG010000122.1:2514-10002 GCA_038124075.1 Gammaproteobacteria bacterium | reverse complement strand
AATCTATGTTCTATATGGCAATGTGACAACCTCAACAAAGCGGAGAAGAGCCATAATCTCAATACATTTTATATTGAATGCCATAACAGCCTTTGCAAGAAGATTTAGTAGGCTACTTTAGGCGGCTTGGTCGTAGATTTATGCGTTATTTTGTATTAAGCGCTTTAAACCTCTATGCCAGACTGTGTTGCATTTAATAATAAGACTATAAATTACTCAATTCTAAGGGTTTTCACCTGGATAAGGGTTCTATTATTGACCGAAGGCAATGGCATCTTTTACCATATGTGAAAATAAACATGATTTTTGAGGTAGCATATGGAAGATGTTAGGCGACCTTTACCTTCAAAGCCAACACGGTTTATGGACCAATTAAGAGTCTTCATCCGCAGTAAGCAGTTGGCTTATCGTACTGAAAAGACCTATGTTAAATGGGTGCTCGATTTTATTCGGTTTCATGATAAGAAACACCCAAATACGATGGGCCCCAAAGAGGTTGATCAATACTTAAGCTATCTGGCAGTGCAAAGAAACTTGACAGATAATACTCAGAAGACTGCGCTCAATGCAATCGTTTTTCTTTATCATAAGTTTTTAGGGCGTGACCTAGGAAAATTGGATTTTACACCAAGCAATAGACCCCGTAACTTACCCACGGTGTTCAGTCATGACGAAGCGATGTCTATTATTAACCATCTGGATGGTGTTCATCGTTTACTTGTCTCATTAATGTATGGTTGTGGTCTAAGGGTGATGGAGTCGGTAAGGCTCCGTGTCCAAGATATCGACTTCTCAAACAACTGTATTATGATCCGTGAAGCGAAAGGTATGAAGGCTCGTAGAGGTCTCCTACCAAAAACATTGCTGGCCCCATTAGAGGCTCAGGTCGATATTGCACTCTCTTTGCACAAAAAAGATCTTCTAGATGGCTATGGTGAAGTGTATCTCCCTGGAGCTTTGGATAAAAAATATCCATGTGCCGCAAAGCAGCCCGGTTGGCAGTATCTTTTTCCTGCAAAACAGTTGTCTATTGATCCACGCAGTGGTGTAAAAAGAAGGCACCATATAGGTGAGCGACATGTACAGACCGTCGTTAGGAGAGCAATTTCAACATGTCAGATATACAAAAAATCAGGTTGCCATACATTTCGCCATAGCTTCGCAACCCGGCTGCTTCAATCAGGGACTGATATTCGTAACATTCAAGAAATGATGGGGCACTCCAGTATTGAGACGACACAGATATATACACATGTCGTCGGCATACAAGAACGTGGCGTAATCAGCCCCATGGATCTATAGAATCATAGGCCCTCATTCACTTGATGTTCACTTGAGGGCTTTTATCTTTAGCGCATCCATTGGAATTTTATAGAAGCGCTCAGACCAATCGTATTCAGATACTCTTTCGGTAATATAGATATCCCAAAAACTGTCATCAATCATTTCTAACCCCTCTTCAGGTTCCAAGATTGATTCATATAGCCCACTTTCTTTAAGCCACTCTGTGAGTGCATCGATAAATAACCCATTTATCCTCTCTTCCCACGTTTCGGCTGCGAGACCTGACCCTGAGATATATGTCGCTTGGGTATAGCCCGTCGGTTCATTTAGAAAATCACCAATTGTTTCATAATCAGAAAGTGTATATTTCTCACGAGTACGGTTACCATATGATGATAGATCATAGCCTGAGTCAACAAATTCAATTGTAGACTTGAACTCATTTCTTAAGATGTTTTGAAGCCAACGGAACGTATATCTATCCATGAATCCATTTTCATTAATGAATTCAGTTCTCATTCTTTTGGTAATGTTCAGTATATTTGACTCGATACTCGCTTGATTTGAACGTGATGTCATATAATGGTTACCAGATAATGATCATACGGGCGTGAGTATATTTTGGGTTCTTTCTAAAATCCATCTATTAATAATAGTCAAATGCTTATGTGGTTAATAACTCATAGGCTGTCATAATAATCATCACCAATAAAAAGATGAGGCTTAAGCCAAATGCGTAAAATCTGTGGGTGACATTGTTGTAGCCTAGATGAATGTAGGCGTGAACCAGTCGAGCAAATAGATATAACCATGCCAGGATTTCCAGCAGTAGGGAGTTGATGCCAATGATGCTGATATAGGCCAGGATTGAGTAATAAATAATTGGTATTTCAAGCAGGTTGGTGGCATGACGGCTCAAAACCTGAAGCCTTTCTGGCTCTTCGTCACCGCGGTAACTGCGATAGTACTTTACACTCACCTCCCGTTTTACTGTAGCCTGGTATCGACAGAAGCCCATGTATGCGAAGAAGAGAAGGGTGTAACAGCTAAGCAGTAATCCAGGTAGTAAAATGGTGTGATGATCCATGTCAGTGCCTCACGTTTTTATCTATAGGGTTTCTATGGCTGTTTTCGAAAGATCAATAAGGTCATCTTAAAAGGTAATACGATGATTCAGAGCTTTGTTGATCTTAGCTTGATCGAACTCTCTCTTGAGCACCTTTCAGTAATCGCTCTGTTTTAATGATGGCGCGGGTGTGCGTACCCTGACCGGCAACGCCGCCTGCGTCATGAAGTTCAACATGAAACTGGTATAGTTTACCTGCCATGCCTTTGAAGACCGCAAACGCTGAAACCTCTTGATCATTGGGTGTTGCGGCCATGTGCGTTACATTTACGTTAACGCCAACAGACAGCTCTCCTTCTTTTAGTAATGGCTTCATTAACCTTGCTGCTGCCAGCTCCATGAGCGCGATCATTCTGGAGGTGGCAAAGACCTCGGGGAAGTTATCTTCTTTATCGATCGAAAGCGCTTTAGCGAGATCACGTTTGTCAATTCTATACGTTAATTCGATTCTTTCGTCTTCTTTCATTGAGTTATGAACCTCCAGGCACGCTACCGCCCTACATCGGAAGAACGTGCATATTGATTTTTTGTTTATTGAGGCAATGATAATAGCGGGAAATATGGCTGGAGTAAATCTTCAGCCGATTAAAAAGTTGAAGTGGGGAGTTTTTTCGAGATTACATGGCTGTCTTAAAATCGTACAGTTGCGATTTATGCTCAGGGGGCTTATGTTTAATCTCTATGTGTTGATGTTTCAAATAGGTGTAAGTACAACAAAAGGACGTGAGCGCCGAATGGGCGCCCTGTTCATCGCCATGGTTTAGAAGGGGACCTTGCTAAGCTATTTTGTTTGATGGTGTGTTCACAAATGGCGAGTATTGCTTGTCGATGCCTTTAATGTGTGAGGTGAGCCAATTTTTAAGGAAGTACTTTACATGATCGGGTGATCCAGGAACTTCATTGTTTAAATCTTCTCTTAATTCGAGAACGCGCTCAACCAGGTTCTGGTGAATTAATTGATGCTCACGAAGTTTCGGGTAATCTGTTTTTGCTAGCAGCTCTTCCTCTTCTTTGAAGTGATACTGCGTAAATGCTAAGACTTTATCAAATACCTTTTTTAGAGAGCTGAAAGATGAATCGTTTTTTACAGCCTCATAATATTCATTAATAATGTCAAACAGTTGCTTATGCTGGTCATCCATTTTTTCGTGTTCTACACTGTAATCATTGCTCCACTCCATACTCATAATGTTTTACCTCTTGTTTGTCGATGGCTACGGTTTCTTGTCAATATTGAAGTAATTTTCAATGATTTTGTTTTGTTTTGATATATTTTGATTTAGTTTGAGTGTTTGTTTTAACTCTAGTGTAGGGAGGGCGGGTCGAACATAAGTAATAACCGAAATGGTTCGTGTTGTATGCTTTGTGTATGAGGAGCGTAGTGGTGATGGCGCCCGTTTTTCAATGAGTTACATGAGAAGGGCGCCAATAGTATGGGGTATTATAAAATGACTGGATCCACTGTTTAATGTTTCAAGCTTAATAGCCATTGATCGACTGCAGAAAAGCTTTCCGCTGTTTTGTGATGGCCCAGTTGTTGCGCAACAACTTCAGACTCGCTCGGTCGGCTTACACCAAATGTCTCAAAACCAGCCGCTTCTGCGGCATCTAATTCCTCTTTCACATCGGATAAAAATAGAATGGATTGTGCGGCTGCTTTCGGTTGGTCTGATGGCGGCTGAGGGGATAAAATGGTTTGAGCTATTTTTGTATATGCTTGAGCATCACGTTTGTGGCCAATATGTGTGTCAAAAAAATAGGAGAAGAGGGTGGTTAGATCACCATAATCGGAGTGGCGGAAGAGGAGCTTTTGGGCGGCAACTGAACCCGAGGAGTAGACGCCGAGGGTGTACCCCTCCATATGCCAGCGTTGCAGTGCATCCGCTGCGTCGAGATAGATATGCCCGCGTAAGGCGCCTGATTGGTAACCCGCTTTCCAAATATGACCCTGTAATGTTTTTAAGGGAGTTATCTTTTTATCGTCCGCCATCCATTGTTTAAACAGTGTCGCAAACCCTTGGTGCGTGTTGAGTGGCGATAGGTAGCCTTGTTTAAGGGCTTCAGCTTTCGCCTCTTTTAAAATGGCTTGCACGTGCGGCTCAGAAAAGTAACGTTGCAAATAGTCCCCCATATGTTTATGCGCATAAGGGAATAGGGTTTTATAGACGAAGTCGATGGCGGTTGTGGTACCCTCGATGTCGGTAATGATATGGGTGATCGGTTTCATTCGCTAAGCCTCGGAAATTGTTTGGCGATATCAGAGTCGGTGTATTGTGCGACCCAGCCTTCAGGGTTGGTGAACAGGCGTATGCATGTAAAGCGTGGATTTTCACCCATATCGAACCAGTGTGGTGTATTGGCAGGGACGTTGATCAGATCACCTTTTTCACAGAGCAGGCTGTAGACATGGTTGTTAATGTGCATGGTAAAGAGCCCTTGCCCTTCAACAAAGAAGCGCACCTCATCTTCGCTGTGCGTATGTTCATTCAAAAACTTCTCTCTTAACGATTTTTTTTCAGGGTGTTCCGGGGTGAGTCGAATGACATCCGCTGTTGTATAGCCTTCAGATGCTTTGAGTCTTAGAATCTCTTGCTTATAAAACGTTAATATATGTTCGCTGCGATGATCACTTTCCTCAAGTTCAGAGATTGCGGTAGCCGCGTCATAGGTCGCCCACTGACGATACGTGATGCCGGCGGCTTTCAAAGATGCCTCAATCTCTGAGGGGTCTTCGGTGATGCTGATCGGGTTGGAGGGGTCGTTGTCTTTATAGTGTGTCAATCTTGACATGGTTCTCTGCTCCTAAATAAGGGGTGTTCGATTATGAGTATAAATAAAGCTGAAGCTCACATCGCATAATCTCTTCTAAAGCTTCCAGCTGTATAAAGGCCTGTTTGGCCGTGTCGGCCCATGTGTAGAGTCCATGCCCCCGTAGAAGGTAGGCGGGCAGGTAGCCCGGAGGCTCAGTCGCAAGGTGTTGGAAAAAGGGCTCAATGAGATTCGTTAATCGAGGAATATTTTGATCATTCGCAAAGATCGGTATGCGATAGGGGCCGATGTGTGATGAGACTCCGGGAAAGGCCTTAACCAGCTCATAATCATCAAATTCAAACAGAGCCGCCCCATATTCATGGGTTTTGTGTGTACGCTTGCTGATAAGTACGGCTGATGCAGGATGGGTATGCAATACGAATCGAGCATTAGGTTGGTGCTGATAGATCTGTGTATGCAGAAGTGTCTCGGCCGAGGGTTTCTTGTCGATATGAGGCTTGCCAGAAGCGTCGACTGAGAGAAAATCTTCCAAAGTCAGCGCGCCCTTGTCTAAGCCGGAAGCGGTAACCCAGATGCTTTCGTCGTCTGCACGCGTGGATAAGTTACCGCTGGTTGCGGGTACCCATCCTTGATTGGATATTTTGTGACCTGTTTTGATCAGCGCATGAAGCGCCTCAGATGGTTTCTGCATTGTGAAGCCTCAACTGTCTCTCTCTCTATCTATCTCTTTATATCTCTTTATATCTCTCTATTTCTCTCTATTTCTCTCTATTTCTCTCTATTTCTCTATTCTCTTTACATTTATTTGTATCTTTCAGTTGTGCTCGCGTTTTTGCGCTCACGCCTGGTTGCTTCCACTGACGATTCAGCTTCATTCTGCGTTGTATCCTTTAGAAAGGGAGCGGTATAGGCTTCTACTTCTATATTATCGGTGTTCTGTAAAACTCCATGAATAGGAATAGGGTGCGTCATTATCTCGCGGAACACGGTTTGGGTCTAGCGGTTAAATTATTTAAAATGGGATTTACAAGGATGTTTGATTCGGTTCTAATACGCAACTGTTCATCTACTCATATCTATAGTCGCTTGAGCGTTATTTTGAGGGCAGCAGTGTTATGCGCATTTTTTCTAAGGTGTTTATACTTTTTATGCTTTTGTCATTGGCCTCATGCGGCAGTGGCGATGGCAGCGATCAGCAAGCACGTGAACGTGTTGAAGGTGAAAAAATTGCCGAAGGAGAGTCTCTGGTACTGAATACTGGTTACTTCATCGACAGTCCTGTGCAGGGGCTGCACTATGCAGCAGAGAGCATCTCTGGTTATACTAACTCAGAAGGGGCCTTTCAGTTTGCCGATGGAGAGTTGATCACCTTCTCTATCGGTGGTGTTATACTCGGACAGAGCTATGGTCAAGAACAGATTACCCCTGTTGATTTGATTCCAGAGAGCAGTGATCAAAGCGATTCAGAGCTTCACCCTGCAGTAATCAATATACTCCGCCTTCTTCAGACATTGGATCATGATGATAACCGGCTCAACGGTATTACCATCTCGGCTGAATACACGCAAGCATTAAGCAACACCTCTGTCGACTTTTATGCTACTGACTTTGAGTCATCTGCTGCCGTTAACCAGCTCCTACAGCAGCTTGATGATGAGCTCACACTGGTCTCGGAAGAAGCAGCCATTGATCACTTTGAGACCTATCAACAAATCATGCGACATGAGCGCTTCACGGTAGGTGGTTCGGTATTGGAGCGTCAGCGCGACTACCAAGCGCCTGCTCTGGGCGGTGAATCCTTGGTGCTCTCTTTAAATGATCAGATCGATCTGACCATGATTGAAGATGGATACTTTACATTTGATCATACGTTGGTTGATGGCAGCCCTTACACAATTACGATCAAGCAGCAACCTTCAACTCATGACTGCTCACTTCATCATAGCTCGGGTGTTATTCAAGGTACATCCGTCTCGACCATTGAGGTTGTCTGTGAGAAGCGTGTCACTGAGGCTCAGCATGTCGTCTCGCTATCAGTGGAGGGGTTGAGTGGGGTTTTAAGGGTTGACATCGGTGTATCAGAACTGAACCCTGCAGATCGATTGATCAACGTAGATCAAAATGGGGTTGTTCAATTTCCAGAGGCGCTTGGAGAAGGAGAGGAGTACGCGCTTTCAATCATCGCTCAACCGGAGAATCAACGGTGCGATTTTTCCAATGAAGCGAAGAGATCAGGGTTTATGCCTGAAGGTGGGTTAGAGCCGATTGGGATTATCTGCACAACAACGAATAGCACAGGGTTCCAT
>JAYPBG010000122.1:0-2504 GCA_038124075.1 Gammaproteobacteria bacterium | reverse complement strand
GGGTTCCATATCACCGCCTCAGTTACAGGATTAGAGCCTACAGATGATGCATTAACCGTCTCTATTTCAGACCAATCACTCTCCTTTACGCAATCAGGTGAACAGACATTTGGGGCCGCCTTTCTTGCAGGTGAAGCCCTTTCAGTCAGCCTCTCGGGCGCACGCTACCATGAGTGCTCTATTGGCAATATCCCCAACACTCTGACAGAGAACATCACGATTGAGGTCAGCTGTAACTCCCTTAAGCAACTTCACTTAAGTGTAGAGGTGCTTGGCTTAACAGAAGGCAATATTGATCTAAGCAATGGGACGAGTAAGCTGACATTCACACAACCTGGTGCGCAGACATTCCCAGAGCTTTACGCTCCCAACCAACCGTATATGGTCACGCTTGATCAAACAGCTCTAGAGAAACAAGCCTGTTTTGTGAACGGTGGCTCTCAAGCCTCCGGTAACATCTTATATGACTTGAGTATGACGGTTTTATGTGATCACGCGATCAATGTGACGGCAATCGGGCTCGATGGTGATTTAGTGCTCTATGGAAAACCGGTTGGGACAGACGCGCATGAACTCTTATCGTTTTCCGCATCCGGCGCTCAACGGTTCTGTCGGCTTATTTTCGTAAACTAACAAAAATCCCATTGAGCATATCCGCTATCCTGCTAACGCATAAAACTGTTCTGCTGGAGAGGCACTACCTCTCCATCTTTTTTGTCCCTTTCGAATCATATGCCAAGTCTCAATTCCGGAGATTGTTCGCCTCGCAGAATTAAACGATTTAAATCCCATCATCTGATTCATCTTTCTCTTCACGCTACGGTGATCACTCTCGACAATATTATTGAGATACTTGCATTGTCTAACCTCGATTCTAGTGTTGTGCTCTTGATTATGATCGTTTATACCCGCTAGATTCGCCCCGCTTTTATCGATATTGATTAAGCTCGGTTTGCCATTGCGCTTGACAAGCTTCTTCAAAAACCGTTTAACGGCCTTCTTATCACGATGCTTCGTCAGAAGAAAATCGACGGTCTCTCCCGCTTTGTCGACAGCGCGATAAAGATAATACCATTTACCCTTTATCTTGATGTACGTTTCATCAAATCTTAATCTACCGCCCGGTTTGCGCTTCAGCACCCAATCATTTATGGTAGAGTGATCAACACTGATTCCACGCTCCAGAAGCATCTCTTCCAGATTGCGCGTGCTCAACGTGTAGGCAAGATACCAGCGAACTGTTTGAAGAATAACCTCTTTGGGATATCGATGGCCTTTGCAACTGATCATGTCTTGCCTCCTTGGGCTCTGTTCAGTACATTATACATGAAATGTGGCGAACAACCCGACAGAACCCTCTAGGCTGCTACTTCATTTAGGGTATAATCTCCGCGAAAGAACGACAGATACGGAGGAGAAAGGAGGTATAGCCCCCTAGAAAAACAACCCTGGGGGTACTTCAAACCGTTCTGATAAACCTTCAATGTGTTTCTTGCTTAACTCCCTCTCTCCTGACAAAACACGCGATACCATCGATTTACTACCGATCTCCGGTAGATCCGCTACACCCAGCTTATGTTGATCCATCAACACCTTTAATACGGCTATGCCGCTCTGAAGTCCCGCTACTTGCTCCTCAAAGGCGATGACATCGCTGTCTTGGCTTTCATACTCTTCAATAGCCTTGGCCAGCATATCGATTACCAAGTCCATAGGGTCATTATTGTTCTCACCCACACTGACCATCAGCAACTCAATCAACTCTAAGGCTTCATGGTAGTGCTGTTCGTCCTCTATTTTTAGATAGGGTGCTGCAATAGAGATAAAAGCATCGCAAGCACTCTTAAATTGCATCGTGTTCATTTGAATTCACCCCTAGCGTATCGTTTACAGAGTTTATCGTAATCGGCATGCGACAAAATATGTTTTATGTACATTCTGCTTTGAACAAACTGGATAAAGGCAATTAGTCTCAAGTGATTACCGCCAATATCAATGATCCACCATTTATCCTTATATTTGAAATTATCCAGCGATGGAAAAGCCGCTTTTAGTTCCGTCGGATTGGCAAAGCGCCCCTTGCTTAATACCTTATATGCCTCTTCTAACGCCTGCTTTTGGTTAGGGTACTGTTTCATCGCTTCGGTAAATGGTTTCTTTGAAATAATTCGCATCAAAATAGCCTTCTTTAGTTGCCATATTGTCAACTATACATGCCAGTTGCCATATTGTCAACTTAATTTATTGCTCATCTAATCAATGATTTTAGATTTTTTTTTCATAAAACATCCTGAGGTAGGACCAACATTATTTCTATATGGGCCAGAAATCATGTAAGCCACTGTTTTGTATATAAATTATCAATACTTTTGGGCTCTTCTCCGCTTTGTTGAGGTTGTCACATTGCCATATAGAACATAGATTGCTCATCTGAAATTGAGGACTGCCGTCAGCAATTCCCGTTGAAACAGTCAGCCCTTATATCACAAGGGCTGACCAATCGG
>JAYPBG010000121.1:6351-10014 GCA_038124075.1 Gammaproteobacteria bacterium | reverse complement strand
ACGGCTCCATAGTGCCCCCTTAGGGGTGGGTACTAAATAACGTTGAAATTTAAAGCGGATGCATGTCTGAGCAAAGCGAGTTCAGAAGCGGATAATGTCAACGTTATTTCGTACCCACGCCTTACCCACTGTTACCCACTGTGAACTCAGTTTCAGCGCAGGTGTGCGTTATGTCATGCGCTGCCCTTATCGCATGCTCAATGCGCTCTCTATGTTCACTGGCTGCATCACTCAACACATCAGCAAGCCCAATACGCAGCAAGGCATGCGTCTTATCACCCCCCTCTGGAATCAGGCGCAGCAAAATACCCAACCGACAAAAATGGTCATAGAGACGCTCAGCCACATTACACGGCAATCGATAGGTCGAGAAGAGCGGATGGTGCCACGGCTCAACGGCAGCGCTCTTTTGAACGCTCATTTGAAAAAGAGGCTGCCAAAGCGCCTGATTTTTATCTGACAACACTGCCAATGCCTGACGCGCACGTTTATGCCAATCCAGATCCCTGAAGGCTTGCGTAGCTATCTGCTGTGCAGGCCCATTCACAGCCCACGGCCCAAAACAGTCTCTCATTTTTTTCAGTAACAGCGGCTGCGCAACGATAAACCCAAGCCGCAGACCGGCTAAACCAAAAAATTTCCCAAACGAGCGCAAGACGATGATGTTGTTTACAGGTTTATTGAGATGCTTCAGAAGACTCTGCTCCGGTGTTGCCTCCATAAACGCCTCATCAACAATCAGATAACACCCCTCGGCCAACCGCTCTGCCCACTCAAGCAACTGCGGCGCATCAAACATCAAGGTGGTCGGGTTATTTGGATTAATGACCACAAGATGCCGCTCTGGATTCTGATCAAGTTTGCGCGTAATGGCACGCGCCGCCGCGGCTTGAGCAAACGAGGGATTCGAAGCAGAGGCTGGCTGTGTTGGCTGTGAAGGATAAAGATCAATGCTCACACCCTCGACACGGCGCCAATGGTGCGCATGCTCCTGATACCCAACCTCAGGCAAGAGCACAGACGCCCGTGGCAGTATATGCGGCAACTGCTGAATCGCCGCCTGAGAACCTGCGATCGGTAACAGCTGATCCGTACCATAATAGTCGGCAGCCGCTTGGAGGAACTCCGCACTTGGATAAGGAAGCGCTTGATAGGCAGCGCGATCGAGGGCACTGAACGGGTAAGCGATCGGGCTGATGCCCGTTGAGAGATCCAGCCAGCGCTCTATCGCGATACCGTACTCTTCACTGGCGTGCTGAATATGCCCCCCATGAATCATCCGTTCTGAACCTGAAGGCTCTTATGGCCCGCTTGCTCTACGGAGGGTTTTTCGGATGACGGCGATGTTTTCAGTGAAAGCAGCGTTTTAATCTGCTCTATCGTGAACACCTCTTCAACATGATCCGCCAACTTATCAATCTGCTGCTGACGAAAATCGGCGTAGTCCACGCTTGAGTCCATACCCGACAATGCCTGACCCCGCTCAGGTGCAACCCAGTGTATAAGATAATTGAGCATATCCGCCGTATCAAACATACCATGCAAATAGCTGCCTAAGACCCTATTATCTCCACTGCGTGCACCCTCTTCTCGGGCTTTGGACTGAATGCTTTCATACTCATCATGCGTCAGAGAAAAGAGCGGGTGAGCGCGTGCGCTCCCTTGTGTAATACCGGCATGAATCTCATAACCTGAGACCCTGACGCCTCTCTTCTCAGAGCCCTCATCCAAAAGATAGCCACTGACATTGCATAAGGTTTTTTCACCCGTCAACGTGGTCTCAACATCAAGAAGATTAAGACCACGACTGGAACCTGGGGCCGACTCCACCCCTTTAGGGTCATGCACCCACTGCCCCAACATCTGATACCCCCCACAGATACCGATCACTTTGCCGCCAAAACGCAGATGACGCCGAATCAGCTCATCCCACCCCTGAGCGTGCAACCACGCTAAATCACCACGCACATGTTTACTGCCCGGCAAAATAATCAGATCGGCACCACAAAACGCATTAGGGTCACGCAAAAATGTCACCGAGAGCCCCGGATGTTGTTGCAGAGCATCAAAGTCGGTATGGTTGCTGGTGCGAGGGTAAAGCGGTACTACAATATGCAGGCGGTTATCAGAGTGAATGCTGTTTTCAGACTGACGTCGACCGCTCACCTGTTTTAAGCTGTCCTCCGCCTCAATATGCAGATCGGGAATGTAGGGAATCACACCCAATACCGGCACACCGGTGCGCAGCGTTAACCACTCCAGCCCCGGTGTCAGCAGCGCCACATCACCTCGAAATTTATTGATGACAAACCCTTTAATGCGCTGCTTCTCTTGCTCACTCAACAGCTCATAGGTCCCAAGCAGGTGAGCAAACACCCCCCCTCGATCGATATCAGCCACAATGATCACCGGACAATCGATCCGCTCCGCAAAGCCCATATTAGCAATATCATGTTCGCGCAGATTGATCTCTGCGGGGCTGCCCGCACCCTCAACCACTGTCACCTCAAATTGACTCTGCAAACGTTGGTGCGCCTGCACCACACGCCCTAACAACTCCGGTTTTAACGCATGGTACTCTTGCGCCTTAAAATTACCAATCGCTTTCCCGGAGATAATAACCTGTGCACCCACATCACTGTTCGGTTTTAATAAAATCGGGTTCATATCGGTTGACGGGGGTATACAACAGGCCTCGGCCTGCACCGCTTGGGCTCGACCAATTTCGCCTCCATCGACAGTGACCGCGCTGTTTAATGACATGTTTTGCGGCTTGAAAGGGGCGACCGCATAACCGTGCCGATGCAAAATACGACACAGTGCGGTGACCAATAGGCTTTTTCCTGCATCCGACGTCGTTCCCTGAACCATTAATGTATGAGGGCTGTTAAACTCACTCACCTTCACGTCTCTCCTCTAAGCTGAGCAGAAGAGCCTGCAACGCGTCGCGATAGGGGCCGGGGTCTTGCCACAGCGCACGCTGTGTTGCCTCGAGTAATCGCTCAGCCATCTCCTCCAGTGCAGCGGGGTTATGGGCTTTTAAAAATGCCTGATTCTGCTCATCAAAGAGCAGCGCATCCGCAACAGAGGCATATTGATAGTCATCTATGTTATGCGTGGTCGCATCATAGGCAAAAATATAATCCATCGTCGCCGCCATCTCAAACGCCCCTTTATACCCATGCCCTTGCATGGCCGTGATCCATTTTGGGTTGGTCACACGACTGCGTATCACTCGGTTCAACTCCTCTTTTAATGTACGCATCTTCGGCGCAGCTGGATTAGAATGATCACCATGATAGACCGTCGGCTCAACACCACGATAGACGGTCACCGCATTGCTCATCCCCCCTTGAAACTGATAATAGTCATCAGAGTCCAAGAGATCGTGCTCACGGTTGTCTTGATTCTGAATCACCGTATCGAGCTGTGACAGCTGGTATTGAAACGCATCACGCGCACTCACCCCCTCGCCTCCATCCGCCATACCGTAAGCGTACCCTCCCCAATTCAGGTAGGCCTCTGCCAAGTCACTGCGCTCTGCCCAACAGCGCTCATCGATCAGCCCCTGAAGCCCTGCCCCATAAGCCCCTGGCTTACTGCCAAAAACACGGTAACGCGCCTGACGTGTCGCCTCTTTTTCTGAAACGCCTAACGCCACCA
>JAYPBG010000121.1:4583-6341 GCA_038124075.1 Gammaproteobacteria bacterium | reverse complement strand
GGTGCGAATACGGTTATCATCACCTGGCTCTTCATACGCGGCCAGCGCAGCAACCGCACGATCAAACAGCTGCATGACATTAGGAAAGGCATCACGAAAAAAACCAGAGACACGTAAGGTGACATCAATGCGTGGGCGATTCAGCAACATGGCAGGCATGATCTCGATATCAATGGTCCTCTGCGATCCATCCGCCCAGATCGGTTTTACCCCCATCAGTGCAAAGGCTTGCGCAATGTCATCCCCCCCGGTTCTCATGGTGGCCGTTCCCCAAACCGACAACCCCAGCTGCTCAGGGTAGTCACCCTGCTCCTGCAGATGACGCTCGATCAGCGCCTGCGCCGAGCGCTGCCCTAAGGCCCACGCAGCCGGCGTGGGAATAGAGCGGTTGTCGACTGAGAAGAAATTGCGCCCTGTCGGCAGGGTATCCAGTCGCCCCCGGGTCGGTGCACCACTCGGCCCTGGTGGGACAAAGCGCCCATTTAACCCACTGATCACAGCCTCTATCTCATTCTGAGCACTCTGATGAAGGGCTGTCACAATACGCTGCTTGGCATAGCGCAGCTGCGCCGCAGACCGCGGGTATCGAGCAGCAAGTCGCTCAATCGGCGCATCACCCAATAGGTATTCGCTCACCCACCGGTACGCCAGACGCTCTAACCGCTCGCGCGTATCGGCCGCTGTACGCCAAGCCTCTGAGCTGAGCGCCTCCAACAAAGCCGGCCTATCGCCTTTCCATGCTTTAACATCCGCACTGAGCGGATCAAATGGCTTCCCTTCGTGCATCAACTTAAGATCATGCGCCAGATTATGCAAAATACCCTGCGACGTGACCTCATCACCGCGCGGCAGGCGTAAAAGCGCCACCAAGGTATCCGTCAATTTCTCTGCATCGGGCAGCTGACCTAAAATGTGTAAGCCGTGACGAATCTGTGCCTCTTTAATGTCACACAGATAGGCATCCAGCTCATTCAATAACGCCTCGTCATCCGAAGCACTCGGCAGCTCCTCCATGATATGAGACGTTTTCAGCGCCTTAAGAATGGCGTCGCGCAACCAGCGTTCTCGCCGATCATCCATACCGGATGCTTGATAATACTCATCCACCAACGCCTCCAGCTCAGCCAAGGGACCATAACTCTCCGCACGGGTCATAGGGGGCATCAGATGGTCAATAATAACCGCTTGGGTACGCCGTTTAGCCTGCGCCCCCTCACCCGGGTCATTAACGATAAACGGATAGAAGTGCGGCATCGGCCCTAGCGCAACATCCGGCCAACAGCGGTTCGAGAGGGCCGTTCCTTTTCCAGGCAGCCACTCTAAGTTGCCATGCTTACCGACATGCATCACCGCATCGACCCGATAGACTTGTCGCAACCAAAAGTAGAAGGCAAGGTAACTGTGCGGTGGCACCAGATCAGGGTCATGATAGTTTGCAGCCTGATCGATGTTATAACCCCGCGCCGGTTGAATCCCCACAAAGGTCTCACCCAGGCGAATGCCCGAAATCATAATACGGCCGCTACGGTATTTAATGTCCGTTTCAGGCGCCCCCCAACGCGCCAACACCGCCTCCTGACATGCGTGCGGAAGCGCTTTGAAGCACTCCATATAGGTCTCTAGGGCGAGACTCTGCTGACAAGGCCTCTGCGCTAACGTCTCCACACTGTTGGTGACTGAACCAAGCAACTGCTCCACCAATGCCGTCCCATGCTCTGGCATCGCTGCCACAGGGTAGCCGGCTTTTTTCAGAGCCAA
>JAYPBG010000121.1:1326-4573 GCA_038124075.1 Gammaproteobacteria bacterium | reverse complement strand
ATGCCGGTGTATCCAGGCCGACACCATTGCCGATGCGCCCCTCTTTGGTCGGGTAGTTTGCTAAAATCAGGGCAATGCGTTTCTTCTCATTGGGCGTTGCTGCCAACTGCGTATATCGCTGGCACAGTTGCGCAGTAAAACGAGCCCGCTCTTTATGCAGGGCGTATCGAATCACCTGAGTCTGACTGCGCTCAGCATAGTGACTCTGCTCTTTAAAGCTCACCGCACGCGTGATAATACGCCCATCCATTTCAGGCAGTACTATTTGCATAGCAATATCACGGCTGCGCAGACCTTGCGAGTAGCTCTGCCAATCCTCCTCGGTGCTGCTGGAGAGGATCAACTGTACAATGGGGATGTTTTTATGGAACGGTGACGGGATCTCGCTCGGCTCGGAGCTTAAATCGGCATTACCGACTCGGTTACTGGCAAACCCTGTCGTATTAATGATCAGGGCTGTATCGGTCTGCTCAATCAATGCATTGACACGCGCCAAAGACGCCTCATCTTTCAAAGAGCGCAAGGCAATGGGCAGAGGATTAAGAGCACTTTTCTGAAGCTCGAGCACCAGATCATCAAACATCGCCGTATTGGCACTCTGCAGATGACTGCGATAAAAAAGCAGAGCGACAACAGGCTGATCGGGTTGCCACTGCGTTTGCCAAGTGCTCAAGCCTACTGAGAGGTCGTCTGAGCAGGCATCGGGGCAATAGATCAAGCATGCGGGTATGGGCTGCGGTTCACGCCACGCAGCCTCACCGGAAGCCCCACCCATAGCCTCCTCCATAACGTGCGCCTGAACATAGCGAAGCAGCTGGATACTGTTGGCGACCCCACCTTCTCGCAGATAGTGCCAAATCCGTAAAACGACCTCATCGTGCTCCGTCGATGCATTGAACAGCACCGGGTCAGGGGCGTCATCACCGGGGACAAAAATAAGATGGCGCCCCTCCCCCTCGCCCGCCCATGCACAGAGACGCTCGAACCCATAGGGCCAATAGCTCTGACCACCTAACAAGGAGACCATCACGACCTTGGCATGATCCAACACGCTGTCTTGATAGAGATCGAATGCAGCGGGTTTGAGCAGCTGCATCCAGTTAGCCAAACGCACGCTCGGCGCTGTTTCTGGCTGGGCATCCACGGCGGTCGCCAACGCCGAGAGGGTACTGTCGGCTGCCGCCAAAATCACAACATCGGCCGGGGTCTGCTCTAGATCGACAATCCCCTCATCATCGACAAACCCGCCCGGTTTCGAAGCCAATAGGTGCACAACAACGCCCGTCCTTTACAGTGCTTCAGCCGTCTCAAGCGTCTCAGCCATCTTTGTCGTCGCCTCAGTCGCTTCACCACACTCAGCAGGGGCCAACATCGACATCAATGTCGCTTGATTCAGCTGCTGACCAATAAAAACCAGTTGCGTTTGACGTTTTTCATCCGGCTGCCAAAGTCGATCAAAATGGAGACCTAAGCGTTTACCCACCCCTTGCACCACTTGTCGCATCGGTTTATTCGGCAACGCCGCAAAGCCTTTGACACGGTAGACCGTGCAGTGCGCCAAAATATCCAGCAGGGACTTTGCCAGAAGATCGCTCTGCACCTCACCCAACGTAATGACAAGTGAATCGAAGTGATCATGCGCATGCTCATGCGCCTCACCATGCTCATGATGGTGATCGTGATGGGTATGAACCGACTCGATGCGCTGCTCAGATTGAGCCTCAATACCCAGCAGCTGTTCCAACGACACATCATGATCGAGAAATTGACCGTTATTGATATAGAGGGTTTTTACCGCCGAGGGGACGCGCTCCGAGACAATTTTCTCAACCGCTTCACACTCAGCCTCATCCAATAGGTCACGCTTAGAGACCACCACAAGATCTGCGGCACTGAGCTGATCATCAAGCAGTTCACGCAGGCTCGGGTCATGATCCAAATTTTCATCCGCCTGACGCAGCGCTTCCACCTTCTCCACATCATCGGCAAAGCGACCGGCCGCAACAGCCGGACCATCGATTAAAGTGATCACCGCATCCACCGTGCAGTGCTGCTTTATATCCGGCCAATTAAACGCCTGCACCAACGGCTTAGGCAGCGCCAAGCCACTGGTCTCTATCAAGATGTGATCGATGTCGTCACGACGCTCGACCAGCTGCTGCATCACGGGTAAAAACTCCTCTTCTACGGTGCAACAGATGCAACCATTGGCTAATTCGTAGATACCCTCCGACGGTTCTGAACCCGCTGATGAAGCCTTTGATGAACCCTGTTCGCGCGTACCCTCCTCTTCACGCCCCTCTTCACATTCAAGCGGGCAGGAACGCAGTAAGTTTGCATCGATATCGAGTTCACCAAACTCATTCACAATGACCGCGATGCGTTTGCCTTTTGCCTGTTTAAGAACGTTTGACAAAAGGGTGGTTTTTCCACTGCCTAAAAATCCCGTTACGATTGTTGCAGGTATTTTGTTAAGTTGCATGATCCTCTCCATCTCTTCAACTTAGATTTAAACTATCTACTTAACTATCTATCTAATTAACTCTCTATGAGCTTCATTATCGGTAGAGTGTGGTTTTCAAGCCATCATCAGAAGCCAAAAATTCAGGTTCCTTACCTGTCAACGCTTTGGTCAACGGCATAACCTTTGTTCTAACGCCCATCCCACGATAATCCACATAACCATAATCCCGTAACACCTCCATCACAATGGTATTACGCGGTGAGCGCTGACCCGCTTTCATTTTTTCAATCGACATGGAGTTTGGCAGTGCACCAGGGCTGATCACTTCAAGACGATTGCTGTAGCTACCCACCTCTATTTCCACAAACCGTGTCCAATCTCGATGCGCTAAAGCGTTCACCAATACCTCACGAATCGCTTCAAGAGGGTAAAACCAGCGGGTCTCTCTACGTAAATGTAGATCCACATCGGCCGCTTGCCGGGAAATAAATGGGCTGATTGCATCCATAAAGCGCTCGATGATACCACCATCGAGCACGGTTTTTCCCGCTGCTTCAACGTTCCAACGACCCACCATAGGGCCATCGAGAATTTCATCCAGTAACGCTTGATACTCTTTATCCTCACCCGAAAAGGCAAATACACGCAGCCCAGCTTGCTTCAGATATCGGCGCGGACTTTTGCCAAACAGCACCAACCCGGCAATCGTGCAACAGACGCTCTCGGCAGCCTCAATAAGAAAGCCCAGGGCTAATAGGCGAGCCTGCCACGCCTCCTGTGTAG
>JAYPBG010000121.1:0-1316 GCA_038124075.1 Gammaproteobacteria bacterium | reverse complement strand
CGTCAGGGTCTTGCAAAATATCTTTCAGATAATTGTGTAGACGAGCCTGATCCAGACAGCTCATATCCGTTCTTGGTACAGGCATCAATTCGGTATGCAGCATACCGCCCAACTCGAACAAGCGCATCTGCTGTTCGCGGGTCGCCAGGCGAGACGTCGAACCGACACGAATATAGATATCCTCTTTTCCGTGATCGCGCACCACATAAGGTTTGGAAATGCCTTGTGGAAAACTGATAACGGCTACGGCTCTGTTATTGTCCAGCTTGACCTCTTCATAAAAAGGCAAAATCATCGGATGAATCTTATTTTGCACACAATTCATAACCCACTCTTCAAGATTTGGTCGTTGAATGCCGCTTATGGTACCGTCATCTTCAACGCCCAATAAGAGTTTACCCCCTTGAAAGTTCGCCATAGCGACCACTTCTTTAGCCAGTTGCTCCGGTCGAATATCATCACGCTTAAACTCAACACCCGAGTTTTCACCATTCGCAATGACTTCCAATAGTTCTGTTTTTAACATTCTCTTCTCCTGACCAAGTTGGCCTACTCATCATCCAATACGGGCACTCGTTTATATTTGGGCCTATAAATATGCGCTTGATCCTTATCATAAAGATAAGAGTCTTGAAAATGCTCGGCATCGAGTACATAGCCCACTAAGATCAAAGCGGTTCGCGTGAACTTCTTAGCGCGCACTTTTTCAACGATGTCATTCAACGTACCGATCACGCGATCTTGATCAGGCCAAGAGGTTCGATAACAGACGGCCACTGGGCACTGCTCACCATAGTGAGGTATGAGCTCTTCGACAATTTTATGAATGCGCACCACACCGAGATGAATCGCCAATGTGGCCCCGCTGCGGGCCAGCTCGGGCAGTCGCTCACGCTCTGGAAACGGTGTTTTCCCTTCATAGCGCGTCATAATGACGGTTTGCGAAACCCCCGAAAGCGTCAACTCCTTCCCCAACCACGCTGCAGAGGCGGCAGTAGCCGTCACACCAGGCACCACCTCATACTCAATACCCAGCGCCTGCAAACGGCGTATCTGCTCACCTATGGCGCCATAGATCGAAGGGTCACCTGAGTGCACTCGAGCCACATCTTTACCCTCTGCATGAGCCTCTTGAATCAGCGCAATAATCTCATCCAGATCGAGCATGGCGGTATCCACCATTTTCTCACACACGGCTTCTGCAGGCTGCAACAGAGGGCGCGGCACCAGTGAACCGGCATAGAGAATAACAGGTGACTGCTGTATCAGCCTCGCGCCTTTGATGGTGATCAACTCAGGGTGACCCGGCCCTGCAT
>JAYPBG010000120.1:9743-10054 GCA_038124075.1 Gammaproteobacteria bacterium | reverse complement strand
TCTGAGAAGAGCCAGGGCCCCACGCCTATGGCCAATGTGACACCGGTAAAGATCACCGCCTTCCCCGTCGTCTTCAAGGTCTCCAGATAGGCTGATTGTAAAGAGAGCCCCTGCTTCAAATAGTTGTTCAGTCGACTGTAGATATAGATACCATAATCGACCCCAATACCAACGCCCAACGCGATCACCGGCAGGGTGGCCACCTTGACACCAATGCCTAACATCGCCATTAAGGCTTGACAGAGCACAGAGGTCAATGCCAAAGGCGTAATAATTGCCACAACCGCACGCCAATCTCTGAATGTGATGAA
>JAYPBG010000120.1:272-9733 GCA_038124075.1 Gammaproteobacteria bacterium | reverse complement strand
TCTATCTTGAGCGGCTGATATCGTCTCATTGACCGCAGCCTCAACGCCTGCATTGCCAGAGGCCAGCACAAAACGCCCCGCTTCACTGTCATTCCCGGCGGCAAAGCGCTCTACCGCCGCGGTGATGCGGCTGAGTGTCTCCGCCTTATGATCCTCTAAAAAGATAAAGACAGGCACCAAGCTGCAATCCAAATTCATCAGGCCACTCGGCATACGCGATACCGAATAGTTGAGCGCAATCGGGTCTCTGGGCAGTGCCGCCCACTTTAAACTCCCCTCATTCATTCCGGTTGACGCCAATTTGGAGACCGTCACTAAAGAGACCACACTCTCAACACCCGGTTGATTGCGCATCGCCCAATGAAATCGATCAATGCTCTCCATAACCGCGTAGCGGGTACAGGCTTGAGGCGGTGTCTCGACCATCACCACCAACACATCCGCACTGACAGAGTAGTGCTCCGTTATATACTTCACATCCAGGTTATAACGGGCGTTCTCTCGCAACTCCGGCGCCCCCTCATCAAGATCCCCTACTTTTAACCCCGTGCCCACCACAAGACCAAAGGCCAATAACATAGAGCCAGCCGCCAACGCAATCGGCGCTTTGGGACCCGCAATCTGAGCAAGCTTTGCCCAAAAGGGGCTGGGCTGATCCACCTGCTGGCGTGCACGATGAACCGCTCCCTGCCCCACACCGGTGTAGGAGATCAATATCGGCAACAGCAACAAGTTGGTTAACACAATCGCCAAAACACCCACACTGGCCGCAACCGCCAGCTCCTGTATCACATCACATTGAATAATGTAGAGCGTGGCAAACCCAATGGCATCACTCACTAAGGCCAAGAGGCCGGGCACATAGAGGCGCTGAAAGGTCAGCTCAGCCGCTTTATCGGCCGTGTGACCTAAGGTAATATCAAGCGCCGCGCCATTGATGATCTGAACCGCGTGGCTCACACCAATCGCAAAAACCAAAAAGGGGACCAACATTGAGTATGGGTCAATGCCAAACCCAAAAAGGTTGAGCAGTCCCAGCTGCCATATCACCGCAATCGCCGAGCAGAGGCAGGCTAAGATCGCGCTCTTAAAGCACCCCGCATAGAGCGTTAACAGCAGCAAGGTAATCCCAACCGCAATCAAAAAATAGAGCCCGACCTCTGAAGCCCCTTCGATAAGATCGCCCATCTTCTTGGCAAAACCAATGATTCGGATATCCACCGTATCTGAGCGGTATTGCGTGCGTATCGCCTCCAGCGCATCGGAAAAGGCTTTGTAGTCAAGCTTCTCGCCCGCCGCTTCATCAAAGGAGACAAGCGGTACATAGACAATGGTGGATTTAAAATCATCGGCAATTAAACGACCCACCTGCCCAGAGCGCAGAATATTTTGTCGAAGCGCTTCTATACGCTCATCTGACCCATCATAACGGTTTGGGATCACTTCACCGCCACGAAAGCCATCCACGGTCACCTCAACCCAGCGCACATTCGGCGTCCAGAGCGAAGCCACTTTCGATTTATCGACACCGGGGAGAAAGAAAGCCGCATCGCTGACTTTTTTCAGCACGTCCAGATAATCTGCATTAAAAATATCACCCTGCTTCGCTTCAACGGCGATACGAATGTCATTACCTAAACTGAGCTGATCTTTATGTTTAAAAAGATTTACAATATAGGGGTGCTCCATGGGCACCATCTTTTTTAGATTGGTATCCAGCGTCACCTGCATCATGCGTGTGCTCAAAAAGAGCGTTGCAACAAGCATCAGCAGTAAAATGATTGGACGAGAAGAGAAGACGGTTTGGGCAATGTTTTTAGTTATATTAGAAACCATGGTAATTGACTCCGTTCTTACCGACTAAAACCAGACCTTGCTCAATGGGGCCAACCCCCATAATCGACTGACGATCACTGCGATGCTCGACCGATAACGCCCCTGTTATGGGGTCCAACATAAAGATCAAACCACCATTGCCCGCAAAAATAAGCCCCCCAGATGAAAACGCCGACGCCATGATGGTATTGCTCCCATTAGGCACAGCAACCTGCTGCCAGTGCGCACCAAGATCGTCACTCTGAAACAGTCTGCCAGCAAGGCCATAACAGTATATTTTCTCGGGCGCCAACGAAAGCTCACTTCCAAACAGAGAGCCTTCATACGGTGCGGGCAGTCGCGTCCAATGCTGCCCTTGATCGGTCGAGCGGAACAGAGTACCCATCTCACCGACAATAAAGAGCACCCCTTGTGGCGTTTGATTGATGCTGTTGAGATGAAAACCATCCAAATTATCGATCGTATTGGAAAGATCCTGCCAGGTTTGGCCACCGTCCAGCGTTCCCAAAAAGTAGCCATAAGCGCCCACTGCAAACCCGCGGACTTCATCTAAAAAATGCAGATCCAACAGCGGCACCCCCGCACGCCCGTCATCATTATTCGTAGCATCGAAAGGGGCAAAGCGCTGAATCTGCCATGAAACAGCATGATCATCACTGAACAGTATCATACCATCATGCCCTACCGCCCAGCCTTTGGTGCCCACGAGCGTGATCGCGGTCAACAAATTTTGAGTCGGCACCTCAGCCTGTCTCCAACGAAGTCGCTGGTCGCCCATGCTATTACTTATACCATCGCCATTGGCATCAAGGTCATCGTCAAGGTCATCGGCATAGAGAATATGGCCACGCTCTCCCACTATAACCATACGGCCTTGTGAACGTGCGATATCGATCAACATGCCCTCTTGGGCCAATGGCGTCATCTTTGAAGGTCTAAGCAATTGAGTCGTTTGTTCCGCCTGAAGCGACGTAGATAGGTGCAAGACAAGCATGAGTAATATACAGAAGGTAAGCCTGCAAGAAGGTAACGGTATATTAGATATTATTTCAAATCGATTTATCAGCGCCTTATTCATCAACGTCGTCCTTTTCAGTTATCAGCAGAACTGCGCTTACAAAAGAGAAAAACCGATCTAAGCGCATTGGCATAGCGTGACATAGGGTGGCACAGGGTGACGCCGATGCGCTTAGATAACGGTTAGATAAAGAAAAAAGAGAGGCCCACTTACTAGAACGAATATTTTACATTCAGGCTGGCATGATCACGATCACTTAAATAGTTACGCAACCCAGCGCCCCAAAAGCCAGTATAACTGATGCCAAACTCCAAGTTGAACATATAGCTGCCATTCAATGCAAGGGTGGCCGACTTACGGTTCTCCATAAAGTTACCACCACGCACCGAGTTACCTTCTACGTCATGAGCAAACTTTAACGTAGGCTGTAAATTAACACCCGAGAATACATTGTTATACTCTAAACGGGTAACAAGGCGATAACCCCACGAGGTTGAATCCAGAAAATCACCCGGTGCACCATCCATACCGATCTCCAACCCTGCCTTCTCCTCAGGCGTTAAAAAAGGGTTGGTCATAAGCTCTGCGGGAATATAGAGATCGACCCCTTCCGCGGTATACAGCAGATCATCATCCAATCCGCCTACATACGCGAGCCCCGCTTCAAACAGCCCCAGCACCTGATTGGCACCAAAGCGTGGGCCAAAACTGTGAATGGCGACCAACGACAGGTTGAACATATCTTTATGCTCACTGACCATATAGGGTGTGGTTGCCTCAATGCCCTGAACAAACGACCCCATATCACTGGTACCGCCGTTCGCAACCCCACCAAAGGTGCCATCCGCATTGAGGGCCGTCGTGCTCAACAACAGGTGGCCAATCAGATTGTCACCGTCTTCAGGAAGAAAAGGGGCATCTTTACGGTAGGCCAGCTCACCGGCAAAAGAGGTTTTCCCGATGGAGGTATTGAAGCTGAAGCCATAGAGGCGATTATCCTCCTCATAGACACGAAAATATTGCGCATTGTCCGCCATGCTGATAGCGTTATAGGTCCCCACCACACTTGCCAGAGCGGGCCCAAAGGCGCCGCTCGCAAAGGCATCCATCTGACCACAGGTTGCACTGACACCCGACTCAAGCAGCGTCTCCTGAGCGGCCAAGCAGGCGGCACTGCCTTCAATACTGGTCGCATTTGAAGGCCCCAAGATCGCACCGGCCGTCGGTTTATGACTGTGGTAATTCAGGTAGTAAAACGCAAATTCCGTATCATTCAACGCTTGAGAGAAATAGCGCAAAGCAACACCGTACTGCCCATCATCTTCTGGCTCATCCGTTGGCGCCCGAGTGACCGTAATTTGAGACTGCAGCACATCGTCATTCAAGTTGCCACGTTGATACTCGTTATAGACCGAGGCGAGGCCGCCGGTTGAACCGGTGACATTCACCAGCACGGTGTTACCCCCCTCTGCAGCCAAGGCATCATCTGAGGATAAAAAGGTACCCGCAGGGTCTGCCTCAGAGTGCTCCCATGCAAACTGGTAATAGGTTTCAAGGGTTAAATTATCGGTGATACCAAATTGCACAAAGGCCATAGGCAGAGGGATCAGCGCCTCTTTGATCTCAGCACCGGGTAGGCGCAAGGTGGCCAGCGAGGCGGGGTTGATCTGATTCACACCGTCCTGCAGAAAGAGCGCCTCACCCCAGCTGACCACTTGATTGCCCAGGCGCACATTTAGGGGCCGATCTTTAATCATCCAGTCGCCCCAAACATACGCATCGAGAATCTCCGCACGTGAACCGACCTTATCTTTCACGGTATCGCCAAAATCATTGCCATAGCCATTGTTTTCATAAAGCTCACTGCCCACCCCGCCATCATGGTGACCATGCATAATCACTTCGTCATAGAACGCCGTACCCCGAACAAAAAGGCCGACATTATCGTGGACCATTTCAAGTTCAGAGGTTATTTTTACAACACTGGAGACCAGACCGGTATCAAAATTATTATTACCATCATTCTCATTGACTTGAGAGCGGCGGGTGAGCGTAGTGGGATCACCTGTTGATGCTTGAGCAGGATCACGACTCTCTGTCCGAAAGGTTGCACCGTATGAGACGGTGGTATCAAGGGTGCCCGTCGTGTTTCCATCAAAGAGCTCAAACCCAGCGGAGTGTGCCTGAAGCGGCATGAGCATGGGCGCCACAACTGAGAGCGTCATTAACGCGCCCACCCCTTCTCGACCCCTGCTAGATTGAATTATGGATGATTGACAACCACTTTTTTCACTGCTTTTTTCACTGCTTTTTTGACTGTTGTTCTTTATGATCTTCATCTCTTGGCCACTCTCCGTTTGTCGTCCTTCGAAAAAAGTAATCTTACACGCAACACGTCTAAAGATCGGTCTGCGCATTCTAAAGCAAACTGAGCCCGGTTAAAAGTTCAAAAAATTTCCTCAAGATGCAGAATGTACACTCAACACGTTCCCACGCTGCTCCCTGTTACCCATCGCTGTTACCAAACGGATCGGTTCATGATAGACTCGGCCATGCTTAAATACTCAAAGGGGAATTGCATATGCTCTATTCGATCAAACCAAAAACAGCCCACTTAATAGCGAACAAAATAGAAAACATGAAGAAAGCAGCGCTGACCTTAGGCGCCTGCCTCACCCTGTGCAGCTGTGGCGGCGGCACCGACGCCCCCACCTTTGAAGAGAACCCACCGCCCAACCTCTCCGATGAGAACAGGGCCGCCTTCACCGTAGTTCCTGAACCCAACACACCGCCTGAGGCCAACACACGCATACTCTTTACCCCCTCACTGTCCATTCTTCCCAGCAATGTCAATGACCTGCTCTTTGCAGAGAACACCGACGGCACCGCCACCACCGAAATAACCGACCCCGCGGTGACCCCCGCCATCAATGACCTTGACGGCTTCTCCACCCTGGGCCAACTCGACTTTGCGTTTGACGGACCTATTTTAGACAGCAGCATCTGCACCCTACAGAACCTATCACTGCTGGGCGCGGGCCAGCTTTCTGCGGTACCACCCACCCGGCAACAAGCGTGCGCAACACAAGGTGTTCCGAACCTCTTCGTACTGCCTTTAACCTTGGCCGAGGGAGCCGACCCACTCGACGCCACCCAAATCACCGGCGTCGATCAAGTTAAATTAAAAGCACTCAACTACCGTGCTGACGTGATCACACTGGATTGCCCCAGCACCACAGCCACTGAAAACACTGAAAACGCTGAAAACGCTGAAAACGAAAACACTGAAAATGACCACTGCCAAAACAGCGTCCTGCGCATCACCCCTCTCTCACCTCTGCCCACCAAAACCAAACTCTTAGTCGCCTTCACCAACGGCCTTAAAGATGATCCAAACGGCGATGGCCTCATCACCGACGGTGAGCAGAGCCTACCGGTCGGCCCCTCACTCGCGTATCACGGCATTGGTGAACCCCCTCACTCCAGCGAAAGCGTTGAACAGCTGTTTCGGCTTATCACCGGCCTAGAGCAGGTCATCCTTGGCTTATCAGATCAGAGCAATTTTGGGCTCACCAGCGATGACATTATCTATACACAGACCATCACCACCACCGCACCGACCGACGTACTGACCGCACTCGCTGCACCGCTGGCATTCAATCCAGACTACGCCCCCTTTGCTCGACTGCTCCCCTCAGCCGCTCCGCGTCCAACCACATTTTATAAAGAGACCGCGCTTGGACCGGGTCAGCCTGGCCACCTCGGACAGCCTTCTGAAACCAACCCAACCGGCCTGTTCAACGCACCGTCTGCCATTGTAGAAGGGGCGATCAAGCTCCCCTATTACCTTACGGCGCCCTCTTCAGATGAGGCGGACCCAAATCGCGGTGATGTAATATTGGATGTTGCCTGGACAGGCAGCGCGAACGTGGGTGACGTCATTGAGTCCTCCACAGGTCTACCCGAAAACAGCACACCCCCTGCCGACAACGACGGCACATTCAACGTCACCTACCGCTACCCCTTCCCCACCGAAACGGGTGAAGAGGTGGTGCCTGTCACCGTGATGCTCCCCTCGCTGCCTGCCATACAGAGTGCAGCCGCCGCCAACCCCGAGTCAGCCGCTGCAGCCATGCTGGCCACATTGGACCCTGAAAACCCCCAATGGCCAACCATTGTCTACGCCGTTGGCATTACAACAGACCGATCCATCAACCTACTGGCCGCCAATGCACTGGCTGGGGCCTGCCTAACAGAGGACCCAGAGGCGGTGGGGACTCAATGCTTTGCCACCGTCACCATTGATCACCCCGTTCATGGGCTCGCAGCCAAAGGGGCACGCATCCCGGGCGTACTCACCAACGTTGACCAAACACCCCCTGCAAACATCCCAGCCGACTTCACCTCCCTTCACGAGCGCCACTTCGGCTTTACCGCCAATGAGCAGCGCCGCCCTATCCCCATGGCCTACGACAACGACAACCCTGAGAACAGTGTCGGCACCTCCGGCTCACTGGCGATCAACCTCGCCAACTTCCAGAACAGCCGCGATAAACTGCGCCAGTCAGTGGTTGACCACCTGAACCTGCTTGCCTCGCTTGACGATATCGCCATTACATCCGAGTACGGTGAAAGCACGGTGAACCACAGCTTAAATACCGACCGCGTCTACTTTATTGGCCACTCGCTGGGCGGTGTCATCGGTGTCCCACTGGTAGCCACAAACAATCATGCCGGAGTACAGGACAACAATGAGCACCTCCCCCGCATTCAAGCCGCCGCCTTTTTACACACCAGCGGAGGCATGGGCAAGCTTCTGGAAAACATGCCTGACAGCTCTTTTGGCGCCAGCGTCACCCTGGCCGGCTTAGCCATACAGACCTTTGACCCCACCACGGGCGAATACGGTGTAAAACAAGGGAGCAGCGATTTAGAGAGCTTCTTATACTACTTCCAAAACACCCTTGACTCCGTTGACCCGATGAACTTTGCTGGCGCTTTACGAGAAGACAGCACCGCCATCTTAGCCACCGAAGTGATAGGCGGCCTCGACCAAGAGAGCGACCCTCGTGACCAGACCATTCCCATCGCGGCAGATGCCAGCGTACATCAACTTGAAGGCGACTATGCCGACCTTGGCATCACCGAGCCTTTCAAACATCCGCTGGCTGGCTTCTGCCCAATCCCTGACGCCATCGACCCGGCCACCGGGGCCTGCGGTGAAAGCCTGTTAGGGCCCAGCGCACCGGCTCTGCCTGATGTTACGGCTCTCCCAGCCCCGCTGGTTGGCACTGAAGCCCTAATCGCAGAGATGGGGCTTCAGCCTGTATCATCAGACCATGGCGGCACAGACCCACTTAAGGTAGCCATTCGATTCACCGATGGGGAGCACGGCACCCCGGTCAGTCCCATCAACCCCATAAGCGGTGAATCGCACCTGGCTGAATACCAAGAGATCCTGACACAGCTGATCAGCTTCTTCTCCAGCAACGGCACTCAGATTGCAGTCGGCACAGCTTCTGATGCAATTTATCAACCCGGAAACAGTCAGTAACAACCAACCACAGCAAGATGCAAAACCTGAAGCGTGGCCGCTCGCTATCTGGCGATAAGCACCACGCTTCATATTCACAATCACCCTCACTTACTTGGCACCTGTGTACGCGATTATTTAAGCCACTATCTAAGCCGCTGCCTAAGCACAAAAATTAATACACTCTGCTAAAAACATTCATACGCAAAACAATCAACTTATTCCTATACTGACCATAAGGGTTTTAACGCATTGTTGTTATCTTGATGTTATCTTGCCGTTATCTCACTGTTACCATTTCACTTAAAGGGAACCAAAGGAACCAAAAGGAATACTGACCATGAGCGATACACTGTTTGATAAGTACGGCGGCTTTGAAACATTAAGCACCATTGTTTCAAACTTTTATGACAAAATTCTCGATAGCGACACTCTAAAAGGCTACTTTGAAAACACCAATATGGAACGCTTGATGTCGCATCAAACCAACTTTATTGCCAAAGCACTGGGTGGGCCAGATAAATATGACGGCGGCGACCTGGCGGCGGTGCATGCCGACATGGGGATCACTACCGAGGAGTTCATGGAAGTGGCCGAACTGCTCGAAGAGTCACTGGATGAAGCCGAGGTCGACGAGGAAGACATTAAGGCGATCATCTCAACCGTTGCCTCCCTCAAAGATCAAATTGTGACTGGAGATTAGTACTGAACATTATTAACGCCATTAACTATATAGTTTTAAGTTTTAAGTTTTAAGTTTAACAAGGGGCCTCTTTAAAACGTGAATCAGACACTTCATACGCTCATAGACAGCTTTGACCAAGGCGCTGCCCTATGCGATATTGAGTCATTGACATTTATCGAGGCCAACGAAACCATGAAACAGTGGTTTAAACTCGATGATAAGACACCTTCATCCCTGGAGAGCCACCTCGACTCAAACCAACTGAGGCGTCTGCGCCGCGCCACCGATAAAGGTCGAAAACTGCGATTTCAAAAAGTCTTCACCATGGGCGCTCGCGATGAAACCGTCGAACTCAACTCTAAACCCATAGAGCTAAGTGACGGTAACAC
>JAYPBG010000120.1:0-262 GCA_038124075.1 Gammaproteobacteria bacterium | reverse complement strand
AAGTGAATTTATGGCCACCATGAGCCACGAGCTGCGCACCCCCATGAACAGCATTTTAGGGATGGCTCAGCAGCTGGGAAAAACCCAACTCGGTGATTCTCAAATTCGATACCTAGAGACCATTCAAGGCTCTGGCACTCAGCTCCTAGCGATCATCAATGAGATATTGGACTACTCGAAAATGGAAGCCGGGAAGCTCTCATTAACCCCTGAACCGATCGACATCATCCAGCTTGTTCAGGAGGTCTTCAATCTCTGCTCG
>JAYPBG010000119.1:5180-10122 GCA_038124075.1 Gammaproteobacteria bacterium | reverse complement strand
GAGGTTTGTTGACTTGGAAAAGGCTAAGACTCAGTCAAACTCTTCTAGCGTTCAGGATTTACGGGTTCAGCTTGCAAAGGATGTGAAAAAATTTATAAAAATCGGTGATAACAATGAAGGGTTGAGGTTGCTTAACTTGGCGTTTGCCAGCGCGTTTGATTATGGCAAGGTGAAGGGTTTAGTTGGGGGCTCAAGTAACGAAAATGATGGCTCAAGTTGGGGTGGCGCCTGGGGGGAAAGCTGGAGCTCGATGAATAATCTTTTTGAAGACTTGTCTGAAGAAAATCAAGATACCTTTATGACTGTTGTGGAGAGCTTTAAGCAGTTGACCAGTTCTGATTCGATGGTACGGGCGATGAATTGGTTTAGTATAGACGAGCAAAGGGTTTTGCTTGAAAATTATTTGGATTCTTATATTAACCATTCAGGTCGTCGCTGGCTTTGGAAGAAAGTGCTGGGCTTTGTTGATCTGTTTGGAGCCGGGAAGCGCGCAGCTGTTCAATATGGGTTTAAAACCGCTGGAAATCTGTTTGGCACGTATAAAAATAATTATAAGGAATTTCCTGCCATCGCCTCAATTTTGACGCAGTTGCAACTACAATCTGAAGGTGAAAAAAATAAACCCTCAGATTATTTGGAGATTAAGAGCTTGCCTCAGGAAAAAGGAGAAAGGAAGGGGGTACTGCAGAAGAAACTGGAAGGCTCGTTAGGTTTGGTTGAAACTTTTTCAGGTTTCGTGCATGACTATATAAATGCGAAAAATAAGAGTGCCTCGGATAAAGATGGTGTCCAGAGTGTGCTGGATCAGCTGAAACATTTTCTTGTGGATCAGCAGGGTCCTCAAGGAAACGAAGCTTTGGAAACATTAAAATTTATTTCGGAAGTTGTGACTGAAGAGCTTTTGGCAGATGAACGGTATCCATTTTGTCGTGAGGGTGGTGAGTGGTATCGATTGTGTTGTAAGGATAAAGATGGGTCTCTTCCAGAAACGAAGCCTATGGAAGAATGTAATTCAGGTGCCGGGAGGTGTAAACCTGTTTTTGTTATAAAAGAGAATGAAGGCGGCAGCTACTGTGTTCGGGTATTTAATGCTGATCAGGATGATCAGTATGAAGATATACCTATACCTATTGAAGATGAGAAGCTGAATGAAAGTATTGCTGAATGTGTGTCGAAGAAGGGTAGTAGATCTAAGACAGTTAGGCCCTTGATTGATGAGTTAATATCGCGATTTAATATAGGGCCTTCAACGATTATGAGAGAGCTGCTTGCTCACCACATCCCTGATATGGATGAGCGTGCTGCAGCACACAAGTTGGTTCGTACGCTGGTGAAGCAGGGGGCGCCTATATTGATGCTCAATAAACTGCTAAGCCGTTTAGATATTGAAGCTCAGGAACTTATTGTCAAGAAGCTATTTTCTGGAGAAAAAGCGCCTGGGCTTGCAGTTTTAGATATGTTGGCTCAAATTGTGGGGAAACAGCCAGATAAATCTTTTGATCGTTATCCTAGTGAAGCACAGCCTGATCAGGTGAAAATGTATCAGGTTGATAAGTTGGCTCAGCTGGGGGTGCGTCTGGTTGGGTTGCACCAAGGGGGTGAGGGTGAGCTTAACGCTTTTAAGAGGTTTGTTAAGGGTCAAGGCAATTATGGTTTTGATGATAAAAAACTCCTTTTAGAGGTGATTCGAAATGTAGGTGGTCAGGAAAATTTTTCTGACGCGATGACAGAATTGAAAAATAAAGTGCCTACATTCCTTCATGAAAGCGTGGACAGTATGGTAAGCAGCTATTTCTTGAGCGATCTCTCGAAGGTGAGTTTTAACCTGTTGCAGCATATGTCAGATGAGGCCATCTTAAATCTATTGAGCGCTATTCCTGATGAGGCCATTGATCTCATTCATACTAAAATCACCCGCTCTTTGGAACGTTTAGGTGATACGGATAATAATTTGCATACTACTTTGTCAAAGCGATCGGATGATAAGCAGAAGCGTATTCAAAAGGCGCTATCGGCTTTAGATGAGGGTGTGCTCAGCGCTCTGATTGGGGATGGTAGTGATGGTGAAGAGCGGTTTGTTAAGTGGTTCACAGATGGAAAAGGTCAAACAGATCCGTCGTGGATGCTTCCCCCCGTGAAGGCGTCTCGAGCAGCGTTGGTGGATGCGTTGGGTGCGCTTAATAAGGCGTTAGATGATAGCGACGAGCAGCCGATTGAACGCAGAGCAGCCTATTTGTTAGGGACGCCTGCTTCAGAGTTTAAGTTTAATGATCGTGAAGACATTCAAGTCGTTACTCAAGATATTGCTAGCGCTCAAGATAAAGCCATTGCTGCATTTATACGGCTTTTGGAGGATATGGGGATAGCGTTAGATTTTACGCGGGCAGATGAGGTTACGAATGAAGAGAAAGGGAATGCCGCAGCCTCTCCAAGCCGTTTTTGCGACGTAAAGAGTCAACTGATTACGTTAAGGGCTGTTTTGGCAAGTTATCCTTTGGCAAAAGAGTTGAGCCTGTTGATTGATCGCGTGGTGCCTGAGAGTGTTGATGGTCTGAATGAGAATGGGAGCTCTAATACTATCAATATCGAAGATAGAGTCACTATGCTTAAAGAGGCGTTGGCTGCCCTCTCCCCTTCTCAACCAGTGTCCGGTCGATCCGAGATGGAGGAGAAGTTTAATGCCAATGCTGGTATTGCTGTACGTTCAAGTAATGCGACTGAGCTTGCGATTCCTGCGGAGGATGATCTGATTAGGGATGTTTGGAAGTTTACGGAGGACCTGGTAGGGAAAGCCGATACAACCGTAGTGCTTAATGAGAAGGGTCAGTTCTGTAGTTTTGATGGCCAGACTATTAAGAATGATGCATCAGACGTTATATCTTGTGATACGAAAGTGACCAGTGGGGGTGCGGGCTCTCAGATTATTTTCAACATGGATGGTTCTGTTGTGAATGAAGAGGGGGATCTTCTTTCTAGAGGCAGTGAGGAGGCGAATCGTTTATTGGGCTCCTACTCTGCCGACCTTGAGGAAGCGCAGAGCGTGCTTAAAGATAAAGCGCGTAAGGAGCTGAAAAAGGTTGTTAAGGCTAATCTTAATACCTTTATCCATATGCTCAGTGAATATAATTCGCGAGATGAGTTGAAAGGCTTTTTTGAGCGTGCAGAGCTTCCGCCCAGCATGCAAAACATGTTGATATCTTTGATCGGTAAAGTGCTTCCACCTGATATTTTGGATTCTGAATCTGGGAAGAAGGTGATAAAAAGTGTTGCACGTTACCCTAGGCCGCTAAAAGATAAGCTTTTGGATAGTGTGCCTGATAAGGTCTATGATGGCCTGTTAGGTCAGCTTGTGACGGTTATAAACTTTCTTGACCCATTTGAAGAGCTGCCATTTTTTAATAAATTTTCAAAAACGCTCGAAGCCTCGCTGGGCGAAGTTAAAGTGATTCAGAAGTTGGTGGGTGTATTGACGAAAGGCTACTTTAAAGAGATTCCGCATTGTGATAAGCGCCAAATCTCATTGGCGGTTCTGAAAGTAGGTAAGCCAACTATAAATAAGGATGGCAGCATTGATCCTGAGTCGTTAAAAGAGCTGATAGGTGCGATCACGCAGTCGGGCGGGCCTGGTTTTCAGAAGGCAATGCAGCTATTTAAAGGCGATGTGAAAGAGCCTTCCATTAAAAAAGCGCTTGATGATATGGATGATAGCGTCAGCCCCATGAGTGATGAAGAGGTGCTTGCTCAGATTGAAGCGGATATAGATAAGGTGCCTGGGCCTGATGGGGCGTCATATAGATTGCTGACTGAGGAGGAGTTGGAGGCGTATCGTAAAAGTTTAAATGTGGATGAGCTGAAGCCGAGCCATCTTAAGCGCCTGGGTTCAGCGACGATTGCGCAAACTCATATGGTCTATGTGACGACCGACAAGACAGTGGACGGGAAATTGGAGGTTAAGCCGATGGTGGCTAAAATCCAAAGGCCTCAAATTAGGCATCGTATTCTTCGAGAGATGAAGGCGCTCCGATCAATTCGTTCGGTGGGACCAGGTGTTGAAAAAACATTAAAATCTCTTGAAGAGTCCATTATGGATGAGACGGATTTTAATAGGGAGTATGAGTTTGGCCAGCTTATGAAAGGGCTTTATACCCGTGATAATTTGGGCGTTACCAATATGGTGGGCGCTCATAACAGGCTGCTCCTTCAGGAGTTCTCGCCGGGAGAGACGCTTTCGAGCCACTGGAGTAAGATGAGGGATGATGCCAGTATTAAAGGCAAGGTGAGCGATGCTGTAATAGAGCATCTTTGGAACGGGGTGAAAATTGAGCCTAAAAGTATTTTGACTGATGAGAATAAGAAGGAAATAAAAGATGAAATAGAGCGCGCTCTAGAGGACGCTTTAAGTAACAATTGTTTGACTCAAGTGGGTCAGACGGTTGGGGAGGTGGTGTGTAAAATGCTTAGCGATGCTGCCAATGCCAACCTGACCCCTTCTCTTGATAAGCTAAAGAAAACTATAGGTTCAAAGGTCGCTCATGAGTTGGAACAGGCTGTGAGGGAAAAGCTTGATGAGCAAATGGCGTTCTTAAAATCGGCTGGTGATGCTGTTTCACTGCTGGTAGGCCAGTTTGCGGCTGCCGCATTTGTGGGTGATGCAAAAGGCATTGTCTCAAAAGAGTTGAATTTTTATGATGTTGGGCGCTCTGATCTGCCAGACTTGAGCAAGCAGAATAAAAACAGTGTTGTGGTTTATAAGAAAATTGAAAATGGTGCAGCTAAGTACACTGTAAGGTGTCGAGCGGAGGCGTCTGATAAGCCGGAGTGGTCGCTGGATGTTCAGGCAGATAGTGAGCTGTACAAGCAGCTGAATACCTGGTATGGCACTTGGTCTAGATTTGGTTATGAGAATTTAGCGCTTAAAGGTGATATTGCGAACAGTATTAGA
>JAYPBG010000119.1:3737-5170 GCA_038124075.1 Gammaproteobacteria bacterium | reverse complement strand
GTATTAGAAGAGCGTCTCGGCATAATGTTTTATTTAAGGGTGAAGGGTTTATTGACTCCGATAGGCATGGCGGGAATTTGCTCTATGACATACTTATTAAGCGGCTCAAATGTATAGATACAGGTGCAGGCACCATTATTACGGAGCATGAGCGCCGCGGTATGATTACCTTTGCGTTAGGGATCGCATATGGAAATATAGAGGCCGTTATGGAGGGCCTTGAGACGATGATTCCTGATATTCGGAAGGTGGATGAGCGTTATGCTGGAGGCCTGAAAAAGGCGCTGTACAGCTCTATAAGGGGAGGGCATACCGAGAATGAGAAAATCGAGGATCTCTACTCCTTTATGCTGAGCAGCGGTATGATTGATTCAGAGACATCCGTTGATATTCTGGATGGCTTGGAGCATAAAGTAAAAAGTGTAAACAGAGAGTCGCCTGAATATAAGAGCTTGGATTTTAGCAAACCCGATGAAGCCATTGAAGCTTTTAAAGCCTACTTGAAAGGTCGAGGGCTCGAGCATGTTGCAGATAAGCTGGACGACCCCATTAAGGGTGATTTGAAGGCTATGATGCAGAACCTCGATTACAGCCGCGTTGTTGGAAAGAGAGGCTTGGTCGATGGTGAGAATTCTCTCCTATTCATTAAATCCATTAGAAAGGTGGCTAATGTTTTGGATCGGTTTGACGTAAACGCTCCGGAGCCCATTATTCAATTAAACCGCGGCGCTAAGTTTATAGATGACCAAGCGAAAGCGGTCAATGAGTGGAAGGCGGACGCTAAGATGCTACTTGGTGCGTATAATGCGTCGCTTGAGGGGGATGAGGGGCTTGATGAGCCTAAGAAAGAGGACCAGGCAAAGTCGTTGAAGCCTATTGATCTGGGTGTTGCGTATGTGAATGGGTTGTTGGATCGATCGGATAAGCTGTCTGCTTTGGCCGGGGCTTCGGATGTAGGGTTCAGTCTTCAAGGTGTGGGCAGCCTTTTCAACAAGTTGCGCGGTTCTCAGGCGGGCTCACTGATTGAGTCGTTCAGACCTCCTCGGGTACTTCAGAACCCTTTTTCGGGTGATAGGGAGAAGAGCAAGGATCAACATCAGAACTCATTTTCCAAGGCTGAGGCGCTTCGTTCGGGTAGTGAGAGGTCATGGTCGAGTTGGGGGAGTACGGTTTGGAACGGTGTTGCTACTGTTGTGCCGCCGATCTGTGCTTTGAATAAGGACAGTGCGCTGGGTCGAATGGGGATGTCTGCGCTTAAGAGTGCAGTGCCGGCTGTTATGCTCTATAAGATGGAGTCTCTGCAGCCTTTGGTAACCTCAGGTGTTGAGCTTATGTGGTCGGCGGCAAGTTAGTGTGATCCTCTCGACCTCCTGCTCTGATCTGTACCGACTTATTTTGGCGCTCTGTTTTCTTCGCCTGTTTGAAAGTTGAAA
>JAYPBG010000119.1:2127-3727 GCA_038124075.1 Gammaproteobacteria bacterium | reverse complement strand
TAAAGTACTCGCTGATTTTATCGACCAGTGCTGTCAGCTCTTCGGGGGGGCTGCTAAAGCTGAAGCCTGTGTCAAAACAGCCAGGTGTGACATCAGGGTGGCACCAGTGACTGAGCGCCTCAAAGTTGAGTACAGACTTGCCGTTGATCGGGGTGGGCAGTCGAATCTGTAACTCAAAGATGGCGTGTACAAGGACGGGGTTCTTGGTCACCAGCATCATTCCTTTTTGAGATATGTTTACGATATAGCCCAATATGTTGCCGGTTGTTCGATTGTGAACCTGTAGATAGTAAGGTAAGTGGTGTCGTTTAATGCGCCGCTGTTCGTTCAAGTGCCAATGACCTCAGAGATAGCTCGGAGAAAAAGCGTATATTTATTATTGATTTATGACCTATCTATGCCCTCTTTTTGTTGGGGGCGTGTCAGGGTGCCCTCTAAGTACCGTTATTGTTCGAGGTCACCCTATTTATCAGTTTAGCTGATCAGGCTCGAGCGTGTTTGCTTTGTAGCCCCTTTTTTTGATGGCTGCTTTTCAATCCAAACTCTTCAGATAGAGTCCCTTCATCTTCTTTAGATTTGGGGGCATAATCTTTTGGCGGAGAAAAGTGCTCTTCAGCGGGCTTTTTGGATGTGTCGGTGTCGACGGTTTGTTCAGTGGGCGCCTCGAGCTGCCCTTTGGGGGGGGTGTGAGGTGTGGGGGTGGATGGTGCTTCAATGCCATCCTGTAAGGCCGCTCGCCGACCCAATGTCTCTATGCCATCTGAGAAGTGGCTCTGTACGGCTTCAAAGCTGTTGTTCAGATCACTGATAAGTCGATTGGTTGTGCTGAAGTAATCATCAACGCTGGTTTGAAGCTCTCGATGCTCTTTGTTAAGACGGTTGTTCTCGCGCATAAGGCGCTTTATTTCGGTGCTTTTGTTCCAGCCCCAGTAGTGTATTAAGATGCCGATGCCGATGCCGGCAGCGAAGATGGATAAGCCTGCGACCCAACTCATTGTGCTTTCTGCTCCTTTGTAAGGTTAATTGCACAGAGGTAATAGCATGGCTTAAGTTAAAATGCAATGGGTCGTCGTTTCAAAGGCAAAAAATGAAGAGGCACGCATGGCAAATAAACGTAATAACGAATGAACGTGGTTAAATAATGAAAGTGGTTAAATAATGACGCCTGAAGAGATTTATCAGAATGATTTGAAGCAACCGGGGTTTGAGCCGGATCCTTGCCAAGCGGCTGCAGTAAAAGCGCTGCAGGGCGTATTTAACGATTTAATGCAAAAGAGAGGTATAAGGCGGAGCCAGGCCGGCGCTGTAACTGCGCTGGAGCGTGGTAAGGTGTGGCTGGCAGGTGTGTTGCCAGATAGGTTGTCCGGCGCGCTGGGTGTGCGTGCTTCAAGGCCCGTAAAACCTGTGTGTGGTCTCTATTTGTGGGGAGGGGTTGGGCGCGGAAAGACCTATTTGATGGATCTGTTTTATGAATCCCTCCCTTTTGAGGATAAGATGCGTCTGCACTTTCATCGATTCATGAAGCGCGCGCACAGCGAGTTGAGGTCACTGCAGGGGGTGAAAAACCCACTGGAGACCATTGCAGATGGGCTGGCTAAGA
>JAYPBG010000119.1:0-2117 GCA_038124075.1 Gammaproteobacteria bacterium | reverse complement strand
GGCTAAGAAAACCTCAATCATCTGTTTTGATGAGTTCTTTGTCAGCGATATCACCGATGCGATGATACTGGGTGCGCTCTTTGAGGCGCTCTTTGCTCGTGGCGTGACACTGGTCGCGACTTCGAATATACCGCCAGATGAGCTCTATAAGGATGGGCTCCAGCGTGCACGGTTCCTGCCGGCGATTGCGCTGATTAATGAGTATACGCGCGTTATGAAGCTGGACAGTGATGTGGACTATCGGTTGCGAGCACTGGAGCGTGCGGAGATTTATCATGCCCCTCTTGATGCGGTATCGGAAGAGAATTTAGAGCGTTACTTCTTGCAATTGGTGCCGGGCCACCTAGAGGCGGATACGTCGATCGAGATTGAGGGGCGCATGATACCGGTCCGTCGCGCAGCTGACGATCTTTTGTGGGTGGATTTTGATCACCTGTGCGGTGGGCCAAGAAGTCAGAATGATTATATTGAAATCGCACGCATGTATCATGCTGTATTGGTCAGTGGCATACCCCAGTTTTGCCCGGGGGATGACGATCGTGCAAAGCGTTTTATCTATTTGGTCGATGAGTTTTATGATCGGGGCGTCAAGTTGATCGCCTCGGCCGAGGTTGAGATAGAGGCGCTGTATCAAGGCGAGCGATTGAAGTTTGAGTTCCAGCGTACTGAGAGCAGGCTGCTGGAGATGCAGTCACATGAGTATTTGGAAAGACCTCATCAGCCGTGAGCGGCTGGTTTAATAAGGTTTAGGTGGTTCTAATTCGAAGCAAAAGCCCTGCTGGCTTGCAGTTAATACAAATGACGCTAAAGTTAGTGTTGAAATCTTGCGTTTGATTAGTTAACATCCCAGCTCCTCGCGTCGCCCGTTGTTTATAACGAATTCATATTGCCTGTTGGCGAACTGAGTAGAATAAGTGTCACATGTTTGGCTTTCTGAACAGCAAACATGGAGCAGTAGCTTCTCTCTAGATCAGAAGGGAAGGTATGAATAAAGATGTGGATAGTGGCTATAGGTGGATAGTGGCTATAGGTGAATAGGGGCTATAGGTCAGTGAGTACGTCAGTACCCTGGCTTAAGATGACCTGTGATGGCGTTACGGCCAAGTACCGGCTGCTTTTTTGATTAAAATTTTGAATATAATTTGTATATGAGTTGAGGCAAGTGCATGAAGACGTTCAGTGCCAAAAAAGAGACAGTTGAAAGAGATTGGTTCGTTGTAGATGCTGAGGGCAAAGTGCTTGGCCGTATAGCAACAGAGATTGCGCGACGACTGAGAGGAAAGCATAAAGCTGAATATACCCCTCACGTTGATACCGGCGATTACATCGTTGTGATTAATGCGGACAAGGTTAAGGTAACGGGCAATAAGTTTGACGATAAAACATACTATCGTCACAGTGGTTACCCTGGTGGCCTTAAAACTCGTGCATTCAAAGATATGCAAAAAGAGAAGCCCGAGTTTATTATCGAAACGGCCGTTCGTGGTATGCTTCCAAAAGGCCCTCTAGGTCGAGAGATGTTCCGTAAGTTGAAAGTATTTGCGGGCTCTGAGCATCCACATGCTGCTCAGCAGCCTCAGGTGCTCGAGCTGTAATTGGCTCTTGCAGTAGAAATATTTCGTTGCTGCTCATAGAATAAGGGCAGTTTATAATTTAACATTATTTAATTAACTAAAAGGCTAGTTCTAGTGGAAGCACAAAATTACGGTACCGGTCGAAGAAAAACGGCCACTGCCCGAGTTTTCTTGAAGAAAGGCTCAGGCTCAATCGAGGTCAATGGTAAATCATTGGATCAATACTTTGGTCGTGAAACAGCTCGAATGGTCGTTCGGCAGCCTCTAGAGCTTACCGAAATCCTTGAGCAGTTTGATGTTAAAGTCACCGTTAAAGGTGGTGGTATGGGTGGCCAAGCAGGTGCTATCCGTCATGGTATTACCAGGGCGCTCATTGAGTATGACGAGGAGCTAAGGCGACCTCTTCGCAGTGCGGGCTACGTTACGCGTGATGCGCGTGAAGTTGAGCGCAAAAAGGTGGGATTGCGAAAAGCGCGAAAGCGTCCACAATACTCCAAGCGTTAATAAGGCTTACGGCTATCAAAATCGACGAAAGCGGCACAT
>JAYPBG010000118.1:0-10139 GCA_038124075.1 Gammaproteobacteria bacterium | reverse complement strand
GTGTTTCTATCTTAATTTTTAAAATCGGTGTCTAGACAATGGGGTCCACTTTATTCCTTCCGAATCAATAAAGGCAACAGAAAGTTCCCACCCTTGATCAAGGGCATGCCAAAGTTTCTCAGTGCCGGTGCTTCCCCCCCCTTCTTTTCGCCAAGCCGAATCCCAAACCACCAGCCAGTTTTCATCTAATTGCCAATTGAAACGCTTATACCGCTCACACATCATCCATTGCGCCAACTGCCAAGCAATGGAGTAAGAGGCAAAGAATCTAACAGACGACCCCAACAGATATATAAAACTCAACGGAGGCGCAATACTCTCTTTTTGTGAACGCCCGTAGCGCTTTGCGTTTGAAGCGATTTTTTTTCTATATATTAGATGACTTGCTCGAGTGATTCCCCAACCGTACCCCTCATGCAGAACCATATGAGGTTCTTGATAGCTCTCAATATGTTCGGGTGCATTAGATGGCATAGCTGGATCAGGTATCATGCTACTGCTCAATCCGGCCCCTCGTCGCACAGCTTTCATTACAGCTACATCAAAACGATTATCCTGCGTACCTTCTTCTTCCATATTGACCTCAATCAATGAGCACTGAGCGCTATCTTCAAATTGTACTTAATCGAATATACTACTCTTTTCTACTTAACTATTTGACCCAACTAACTCAGGATGCACATAAATTAAAGGAGTATAAAAGGCTTAAGTCAAGTATCTGGCTCGATTCAGATCAAGTTACCAATGAAAACATGACCAACTGATCTCTTAATGACCAATCCGGCATCTTGACTGGCACAGGAAAAAACCCAAAAAATCCAAAAGGAAAAAATCCAACAACCAATCCAAAAGGACACCCAGTGCGCCGAGATAAATCGGCTAGAGATTGGCGGTGAAAGCCCGCTACCCGGTAACGGCTAGCAACCAACCGGGACCCCGGGTCATAGCCTTCAGAGCCTTCAGGACACCCATAAATTGGAGGCTTGCCCCCCTGTCGAAATATATGGGTGTCCTTACGGCATTCTTTCTTACGGCATTCTGTCGAAATATATGGGTGTCCTTACGGCACTTACGGCATTACGATGTATCAGGCCAAGGAGAGCGGCCGAAACACCGAGTGCTTTTTTGACGCGGCTGTAAATCGAAAGGCCTTGCGAAAACTGAAGCTAGAGAGACACTTACGAAGCACTTTGGAACAACAGGAATTTGAGCTGTACTACCAGCCCGTCTATGACGTAAGCGACAACCGTATTATTGGTGCTGAAGCTCTGCTTCGCTGGAACAGCCAAGCCCTGGGAACGGTCTCCAACGAAGAGTATATCCCGGTTGCCGAGCAAACCGGGCTTATCGTGGATATTGGCTTATGAGAAGCGCCTTGAGGACACCCACAGTAGCACTCTCCCCTTACTGGCATACGAAAAAATCTAAAAATTGTCACAGTGAAAAGACGGTATTGATCATAGTTTATAAACTTACCATGAGTGCTGAAAAACGTTGGCATCGGATACGAGGTAACCAGTCTCTTAATCTGGTTATAAAAGGTATGAAATTCGAAGATGGAGTGCTTGACCAGGAGGAGCAACCGACAGACAATAAACCCAAAACCGTTACCGTCTAATTAATGGGCGTGCCCAAAATTTAGGCATATCTCGGAAGCCCAGCAATCTAGGGCTCAACGCGAATTACCCCATCTTGAGTCTACAAACATGAGTAGAGAGCAAACCCTATCGCTTAAGCATTTTATCCCACCCGATGGCTTAGAACCCTCCGCATTTCTTGACCTGACTCAGAAAATCACTGCAGAACTTGCGAAGCTACATCACAAGCGGTGTATTCATAAACGCATCAATGCCTACCTTATTAAACTGCGGGTTTTCCAAGGGCAGATCAAAGCGCTTTGGCTTGAGGACTCACCCGACAAACACCTGGATGACGCTCTGCTCGATAACCTCTCTTCCCCAGCGGTTATTCAGCACCTACCTTATATGTCGCCCGAACAAACAGGTAGAATGAACCAGGTGGTGGATGAGCGCAGTGACCTGTATTCATTGGGCACCGTATTGTTCGAGATGGCATCTGGGCGCCTACCGTTTCCCGAGCAAGATCCGATGCGGTTGGTCCACAGCCAAATAGCCAAAGCGCCACCAGCGCTCAACGAGATCAAGCCACAATGGCCAGGCGTATTATCCACCATGATCGGGCGACTACTGGCTAAATCCGCCAGCAAACGATACAAGTCCTGCCGGGGGCTTCTCAAGGATCTGGCGCACTGCAGCACCCAGCTCAAGGGGCAGACGATTGACGATTTTGAGCTGGGGGCACACGACCATTACGAAACGTTCCATATTCCCAATAAACTCTATGGCAGGGCGATCGAGCTGGAGAATCTCGAAAAGAGATTCAGTCTAGCGGCCAGAGAAAACAAACAGATTGTGCTGCTATCAGGCCACGCCGGTACGGGTAAAACCGCCCTGTTTGACGCCTTCGCCCAAAGCATTACCCCCCACGCAATGATCCTGAAAGGCAAATTCGATCAGCTTGGCAATGGCTCCGCCTACAGTGCGGTAGGCGAGGCATTCCAGGGGCTTGCTAAAGAGTTTCTTATGAAGAGTGACGCCGACCTAGCGATATGGCGTGACAAACTGAACACCCTCTGGGGCGATGACGGGGGCTTCATCACAGACCTGGTGCCCGGCTTTGTCTATATCGCCGGCGAACAACCGGACATTCCGGTACTGCAGCCTGAAGAGGTACAAATGCATTTTTTCCAGGTGTTTGGTCGTTTTGTCAGTGCATTTGCGAGCGAACAGCAGCCATTGGTTTTGTTCCTCGACGACCTTCAATGGGCAGACCCGGGCTCGCTGGAATTACTGGAATACCTAGCCCAACTGAAACTACTCAAACACCTGTTATTCATCTTCGCTTATCGGGACAATGAGATAGAAGCAAACCTTTCCGCAGAGAAATTCTTAAAGAGATTATTCACTATTGGTATACCCGTCTCCTCTTTCTCGATGAAACCGCTTGTACAGGATCAGGTCGAGGAGATGATTAAAGATTGTCTCGACAGCGCTTCAAACAGCGTAGGAGGTCTCGCGGAGTTTGTGTTGCAGAAAACTGACGGCAATGCATTTTTCGTGAGCCGTTTTCTGTTGTCTCTCTATCAAGACCAGCTGCTGGCTTATAAAGCGGAAAATGAGTGCTGGTCCTGGGACCTTGAAGAGATACGATCCCGTACATTGTCGGGCAATGTCGTTGAACTGATGGCTCGAAAAATTCAACAGCTCGATCCCCAGACCCAAAACATTATGCAGCTTGCTGCGATATTGGGGAACCAGTTTGAAACATCACAGCTGATGATCATTGCCAATAGAGAGAGAGGCACCGTTCTGAATGCTGTCCGCCAGGCAATTAGCGCCGGTTTTTTCCTATCCCAGCCCAATGGTTTTCGCTTTGTGCACGACCGGATTCAGGAAGCGGCTTATTTGTCCATACCGATTGAGCTGCGCGCAACAAGGCATCTGGAAATAGCGCGGCTTTTGCTCTCTCGGCTGGAGGAGGAGACGGAACAACAGGAGTGGATCTTTGATATCGCTCGGCACTACCTTCACTCGCTGGATCTACTGGAGAATGAGGAAGAAAAAAAAGCGGTTGCCAAGCATCTACTCAGGGCCGCGATGAAATCCATCCAGTCGGCAGCCTGGGAGACGGCGCTGCTTTATATCGATGCCGCAATCAATAAACTGCTGGCCACGGATAGCTGGAGCAGCGATTTCGATCTGACCTGGAACCTGTTCAAGCACAAGGCTTACTGTGAATATACCACCGCGCAGTTGGAACAGAGCGAGAACACGGTCAAGATCTGCATGGCCCATGCACAGACTGAACGACAGCATGTCGACCTGCATACGCTTTATTCCCGCTTGTTGTTCCAGATGAACCGGCATGAAGAAGGCATCAAAAATGCGAAGGCAGGCCTGGCGAAACTCGGCATTGCAATCCCAGCAAGGATTAACAAGCTGAACGTACTGGTCGAATTTGCCCGCTTTCGCTGGCACCTGAAAAGGCGCCCGGCAAAAGATCTTATGAATATCGAGCCTCTTCGCGATGAGCATCTTATTAATGTTTGCCGCATGCTCTACGACACCGTCGAATCCAGCTATGTGATAGCGCCGATGACCATGGCCTATTTCAGTCTTATGATGGCCAATATCTGCATCAAACACGGCCACTCTATCTACTCGCCTTTTGCCTACGTCATGGTGAGCATGGCGATGACCGGCGTGAGCAAAGAGTTCCAGCGAGCCGATGAGCTTTCTAAAATGGCGATCGAGCTGAACAAGGCCTATCCCGATAAGGGCGTTAAGGGGCGAATTTACACGGTAACACTGGTGTCCATATGGCATTGGTGTAATCCGATCGGAAAGTGCGACGAAATGATTGAGACAGCGCTCCAGTGCAGCGTGGAAACAGGAAGCATGCACTATGCCTATGGCGAGATAGTGTTCACTCGCCCGCAAAGCTTCCTGTTCAACGACGAAACGCTGGATCAAGTGATTGCTCGGAACGAAGACATCCACCAACAATTAAAACAGTATCAAGATAGGGAGTCCCTTCTTCAGCAGGAGCACCTGCTCGACTTTTGTTACTGGCTCACGGGCTCAACGCCCTCTTCCGATCACGTTCAGCGTTTTGATCAGGCTCAATACCGCAGCGAAATGCGGACTGAGGGCAATGGTGTGATACGAGCCTACTTCCATTGTTATGAATCCTATCGCAGCTTTTTGCAATGCGATTACCTTGATGCGCTGGCACGGGCAAATGAAGCTTGGCAGTACGTGGATGATACCCTGGGTAATCTGATCTGTGCGCCCATCTATTTGCTGTACATCTTAAGCTATTTAAAATGCAGAGAAAACCCCAGTGATACCGCTGCGGTTTTCGGTCCAAGGCAACATTTTGTCTTTAAGGCGGCCTACCTGCAAGCTCTGCGGGCGTTAAAAAAAATAGCGCGCCACAACCCTACGGAATTCAATGCACTGTACTTACTGTGCGAGGCAGAGCGCAGTCGGTTTAGGCATAAACCAGAAGAGGCCATAAGGCTTTATGACGAGGCCATCACTGCCGCAAACAGCAGCGGCTATGGCTTTATCAAGGCGCTAAGCCTGGAGCTGACCTCTGACTATTACCTGGATAACGGCGCCCTATCAGCGGCGAAACATTATAAGGAGCAGGCCATAGACTGCTATCAGCAGTGGGGGGCAAAACGCAAAGTTGAGCAGCTCCACCAGAGCGATTCCGAGGCCCTGTCGCTACCTCACCTCGACGCCGATAGCCATTACCCAGTCGCTAAGGGCGGGCTGTCACTGGATATCGAAGCCATTATTCAGGCCTCCCAGGTCCTCTCGAGGGAAATCGAAATCAATCAGCTACTCAGTAAGCTTATGAGCATTGTTATCACCATTGCAGGTGCCGAAAAAGGCCATTTGGTGCTTGCCATTAATGACGCACTTTTTTTGCGCGCAACGGCCGCAGAGGATTCGGAACGCGTTACCACCTGGCACGATGAACCAATCGACAGCTGCGATGATATCGCTGAAGGCGTGGTTCATTATGTCTATCGCACCGGTGAAACCCTGCTTCTGGGCAATGCGGTAACACAGGGCTCGTTCAGGTCGGAGCCTTACATCGCCAGCGAAGGGGTCAAATCACTCATCTGCCTGCCCATGCTTCGGCAAGATAAGGTGATCGGTGTCTTATACCTGGAAAACCGCCTTCTAGAAAATGCATTTACGGAACAGCACCTGTCAATTCTCAATGCTATTTTATCGCAAGCGTCTATCTCCCTGGAAAATGCCGAGCTGTTTGAACAGCGCAAACAGAACCTGAATGAACTGAAGCAACTGTCACTGGCGGTAGAGCAATCACCGGTTGCCATCACGATCACGGACAAGAAGGGTCTCATTGAGTATGTGAATGCATTCTATCTGAGCCGCTCAGGTTACACCAAAGATGAGGTGATCGGCCAGAACATGCTCGACATCCAGCTGCAGGGCCTTAACAGGGAGAGCAGAGCATCCCTGTTCGACGACCTTGAAGCAGGCAGCCCCTGGTTTAAAGAGCTTATGAGCCAGGATAAAAATGGTGAAACCTATTGGGAGCGTATCACCTTATCCCCCGTGCTGAGTGCCGACAGAGCGATTCAAAATATACTGCTGATCAGTGAAGACATCACGAAACGCAAGGAGCAGGAAGCCAAAATCCTCTACCAAGCCCAGTTTGATGCACTGACGGACCTTCCTAACCGCATACTGGCAACAGATCGGCTCAACCAGGCCATGAGCTCGGCTCAGAGAAACCGAAAAAAATGCGCGCTGCTGTTTATTGATCTTGATGATTTCAAAAAAATCAATGACACCGAAGGGCATGAGATCGGTGACCTGCTACTGAAATCGGCCGCGCAACGCCTGAAAGGCTGTATCCGTGAAAGTGACACGGTCGCACGTCAGGGCGGTGACGAATTCATTATCATACTCAAGGATATCGAGCAGGCAATCGATGCAGAAGCGATAGCTGAGCAGATCATTCGGGCATTTAACCAGCCCTTTGAACTGCACCACATGCAGGCGGTGGTGACAGCCAGTATTGGCATAGCCTTCTATCCGGACGATGGCACCGATGTCAACACGCTGCTTAGAAACGCCGATGCTGCCATGTATCAGGCCAAGGAGAGCGGCCGAAACACCGAGTGCTTTTTCGACGCGGCCGTAAATCGAAAGGCCTTGCGAAAACTGAAGCTAGAGAGACACTTACGAAGCGCTTTGGAACAACAGGAATTTGAGCTGTACTACCAGCCCGTCTATAACGTAAGCAACAATCGTATTATTGGTGCTGAAGCCCTGCTTCGCTGGAACAGCCAAGCCCTAGGAACGGTATCCAACGAAGAGTATATCCCGGTTGCCGAGCAAACCGGGCTTATCGTGGATATTGGCTTATGGGTGCTTGACCAAGCCTGCGCCGCCGGAAGAAAATTTCGCGAGCACTCCAATGACCCGTTCACGATCTCGGTCAACGTTTCACCCAGACAGTTTAGGGATTCAAGCCTTATTTCAAGCTTTACTGAGACCTTGTCCCACACAGGCTACCCGGTGCAAAACCTGGCTATCGAAGTAACGGAAGGGCTGTTTCTGGACGCCACCCAAAATACGATAACCCAGCTACAGACCTTCAAGTCCATGGGCGCCAATATTTCAATGGACGATTTTGGTACCGGCTACTCGTCACTCAATTATTTACGGCGTTACCCTTTTGATATTCTCAAGATAGACCGCTCCTTTGTTGCAGCACTGAATGGCGGCAAGGAGAGTCAGGAACTTGTGAAAGCCGCCATTGCCATGGCCCGAGCTCTGAGCCTAAAGGTTATTGCAGAGGGCGTGGAAAATGAGGAACAACAGGACTTTATTCGAGCCAGCGGCTGCGATTATGCACAGGGGTATTATTTCAGCAAACCCGTCACCGAGCCCGATTTTGAAGCGCTCTTATTGGGCCAGTAGGCAGTTTTACTATCTGTCACAAAACAGCACTGTCTATCACCAAACGCGAGTTGAATGAACATTTGGAAACGCAATCCGCTCAGAGTGAGGCAGCTCACCCTCAACCGTCAGGATCAGCCAAGGATCACCCTAAGGTGTACGGCCTATTGGGTACCAGTAAGCAAGCTTGTGTACTTTGCATCAAATGTGATCTCAAAATGCTTATCAAGAGCACCTTCTTCAGATAAATCTTGCTCGTTTCCATTAATATCGTAACGGTAAACGCCCAATGGATTTTCTTTGATATCAGTATGGGATAGGCTTTTCTCCAAATCAGAAATATTTTCGTAAGGAATATCGCCACCCAGTTTATCGCTCACACCCAACGGATTGGTGACAACGTATCCGTTTTCGGTCGTAAATGCAAGGAACGGTGATTGAATGTCTGTATTTACTGTGGGAGATGTGATTGCGTTGAATATTTTTTCAATTTTCCCATCATCAATGTAATCACCTAACCAATTAGTAGAAATGATTTCATTTTCGATATCGGGGGGTAATTCACCGTTATCGTCCAGAATGGCTTTAGAGTTGTCTGAAACAAGACTGTCAAGAGAGTCTTGAGCCGATTTCGAAAGTAAAGTAATTGGCTCATCGAAGGAGACATGCACGTCTTCATCTTCACTTTTCTCAAATTCTATTCTCAATGCCAATACACCTAGAGCTATAGCAGAACGATGCCCACAAAAGCCATCTCCTTTTATCCTATGAGTATCTTTGCCGACATCAAATAATTGACTCTTAATGTTGGACAAGGACAATGAATCCGTTGACCCGGTTTGTTCACTTTCGCTTTTATTAGAATAATCGGATAAAACAGAAAAATCATCTCCATTAGAAAAGAAACTATTCTCTAAAATAGAGTCCTCGTCCGGCTCCTCACCCCTTCGACCTATTAATATTTCGGTTTTACCTATCAGGGCATTTAGCATGCTTATTTGAAGATTTATACCTTTAATATTTTTTTGAATGCTTTCTACATCTTGGCCTCTAAGGGTGCTGGCTTTTCCTTTTAATGCCTCAGCATCATGCTTTAACCTATCAAGAACACGTTTAAATTTTGTGGCCGCGTCCTTATTACCAGAAGAACTAATCATTCTATGCCGCCATAAAAAATTTTTACCTTCAACAGCCTCTTTTAAATCTTTAAATTCTTTTTCAAATTGGCTAACTTCTTGGCTAACTTCTTGGTTAACTTCTTGGTTAACATTATCGCTACAAACCGGGGCGTTGATTTCACTGTCCGGACTACAATAAGAGAACTCCCCATAACTTTCTTCTTCATATTGCCCCCCGTAAGCTATAGCCTGATTATTCAAATTGGATTCACTGTCCATATTAAAACCAGGGTAGTCGTCAAATCCACCATAATTTTTTCCTCCATAGTGAACATCAAGCTCGTCAGTATTCATGGAGGCTTGTTGAACAACCACTCTCGGGGTACTTATATCATTAAGGACCAATGCAGCATTCTTCAACATAACCCCAACCCGCTGAAATAGACTCACCATTGATCTATAAATATCTTTTATTTTGCTAGATCTTAACCCACCCGAATTGTTATTTATTGTCTTTATATTCGATAAATCAACACCATTACTTCTAACACTCCCAAGAGATTTATCATTATCTACACCACCTTGTTGAGGGCGGCTCGATGATAGAACAAGGCAAAAAGAGATATCATTTCCAGTAACTTGCGTCATTTATTTAACCTCATCGAGGTGGATCAAAGTGTTATACACTTATACAGAATAGACAGGATAATTACGCCAGGCATTATTCTTCACCCAATATAAATAATAGACAATAAACCAGGGACCAAGCTCCATTCCGAAAAAATATTTAACATCCCCTCCAAATGTAAAAAATTTCTAGAGTATATACCGCACCACCTGCAAGTACGTAAATGGTTAGTAAAAGCCACGTAATCAATTTGTTATGTTGCACATATGGCGCCTCTAAAAATGTGAAATGTGCCAACGAATGATTAGAGCGATGATAGGTCAGGTTTCATAAGATTCAACACTGATATCATATACACAAAATATATAATCAACTCGAACGTTGTGAAACACTGGCAATAGCCGCGCCAATGGCTTCAAGTACACTTCATGTAGATAAAGCCTTAAACGAGCCAATCGAACACAGCTGTGGATACATTGTTACTCACCTGGTAGCATGGTACCATTGAAATTCGATTCATCGGAGTCGGCAGAACTCTCTTCTCTCATATCCAGACCCGTTTCAACATCATGAACGCTTGAGTTCAATCCTGCAACTATTGCCCTTCTTTCAAGAAATACATCATGACACTGTACAGCCGAAGCAAGTGCGCAATAAACGACAACGAACCCGAAACAAGCGCCAACAAAGCCTTCTGCCGCAGCGCGTCCCATAGAGGGGTCGTCATAGCTAAGCAGTTGTCGCCCCGCCATCGCAGATAAAGGCGATGTTACTATATCAAGTGTCAGATACATCATAAGATCTAACATAAATAGTCGCTGGCGCGAAATAGATTGCTCAAATTCACGCCGCCTTCTTGTG
>JAYPBG010000117.1:7905-10154 GCA_038124075.1 Gammaproteobacteria bacterium | reverse complement strand
CTTTTCCACTGAGTATGACCCCACCCGTGCTGGCTTGGTACAGTCCTGCAATGATATTCAGTACCGTTGATTTTCCACAACCCGAGTGACCAATGAGCGATATAAATTCACCGCGATCAATAGAAAGATTGACATTCTTCAGCGCCAGGAATGACCCCTCTTTGCCTTCAAACTCCATGGTTACAGCACTAAGCTCGAGCAGTGATTGCATCTTATTTCCCTCTATCTATAGTCACTTGGTAAATCACCTATCGGTTTATGGCATGATCACTGTTTTTGCCAAGAAAAAGCAGTTTGTAGCGTCAGCATTATTTTATCCAATAAAAAGCCTATTGCACCAATAACAATGACAGCGGCCATAATTCTTCCTAACGAATGAGAGCTCCCATTCTGGAACTCATCCCATACGAACTTACCTAATCCTGGGTTTTGAGCGAGCATCTCAGCAGCAATGAGAACCATCCATGCAATACCTATTGATAGCCTCATACCGGTAAAAATGTAAGGAATGGCAGCCGGTAATACAATCTTGCGTACATGCGTCAGTGGTTTTAAATTAATCACACGACTCACATTAACTAAGTCTTGATCCACCGAAGAGACACCCACCGAAGTGTTAATAACCATTGGCCAGATACAGCACAGCGTCACGGTAATGAGCGAGTTGAGGTATGATTTCGAAAACATAGGGTCTTGAGTTGTATAAAGGGCACTGACAAGCAGTGTTACAAGAGGTAACCAGGCCAGTGGAGAAACGGGCTTCAATAACTGAATAATGGGATTGACTGCTCGATTAACGGTATCGTTTAACCCAATTACAATACCTAGAGGGATGGCGATCACCACCGCCAACATAAACCCTGAGAGCACTGTAAATATACTGGTCCATATCTGATCCAAAAAGGTCTCTTTACCTGTATAAGCACGTATTTTCGGAATATAGGTAGGGTCATCTTCAAGCCGCGCTTCAATACGCTTATGCTGCCGCTCAAAAAATTGTGCCTCTTTTTCCCGCTCTTCAACATGTTCGTGATACAAATTGATATATTGATTCCACACCGTTGCAGGGCCGGGCAGCGCGCCTAACGATGTCTCCACTTTGCTGGCAACCGCTGACCACAGTACAAGAAATAGAAAAAGCCCTATTAGAGGCACGATCAGTTGACCTAAGGCATGTTTTAGCTTACTCATACTCTCTGTGTAGCGAACTGAAAAGCGTGCTGCATCATCCTCTTCAGGAGTTGATTGAACATACGTTCTCTTCTCTGCCTTTTCATTGATCTCTACGCTTTGAAGTTGATGCTCTATTGTAGACGGAGCCACTTTTATCGTCTCTGGGATCATGCCACCGTCTGATGGAGCCCCCCTAGCCGTTACATCCGTTTCTACTTTTGACAAAGAAGCACTTTTCATAAGATCACCCTTCTATTACCTTACAATACTTTCTATTTCTACCTGCAACCGTTTACTGAACACCTTATTCCGAATATAGCCTTACAATAAGTGCGACCGTAATTGCTTGGTCATTTTATGTTAATTACTTGAAAGATTACCTATCGACTTAATGCCTATGCTAAAGCTGTTGATATAGGCATTTGGCTTTTTGCCGTTATAGACAAGCCCATCTATAAATCCAGTCTGGGGTGGCTTGTACCCATCCGTTGTCTTAAAGTCAGGAAAATCATTGATATCCGCCAACTTATCGTCTATCAGTGATTCTGCCGCTAATTGGTAGATATCAGGCCTATATACTTTTTTAGCCGTCTCCTGATACCATTGATCACTTTTATGTTCAGAAATTTGACCCCAGCGTCTCATTTGAGTCAAGTACCACACTGCATCTGAATAAAATGGATAGGTTGCATAATAACGGAAGAAGACATTAAAGTCTGGGACACTTCTTTTATCTCCTTTCTCATACTCAAACGTGCCTGTCATACTGTTTGCAATAACGTCGTAATCTGCTCCCACATACTTTGAGCTTGATAGAATTTTCACTGCTTCAGGTCTATTAGCATTATTGTTTTCATCCAACCATTTAGCTGCTCTTATCAAGGCTCGAGTGACACGAACTGTAGTGTTAGGATACTTTTTTGCAAACTCTGAAGTAATACCAAACACCTTCTCTGGATTATTTTTCCATATTTCATAATCGGTAATAACAGGTACACCGATATCCTTAAAGACGGCCTGTTGATTCCAGGGCTCACCTACGCAGTAGCCATAAATTGTGCCTGCTTCCAATGTAG
>JAYPBG010000117.1:6204-7895 GCA_038124075.1 Gammaproteobacteria bacterium | reverse complement strand
AGGTGGCGGCGTGACCGACAGCAACACATCGGCATTGAGTTGACCCGACACATCGCCTTTTTCTGGCGCATAATAACCTGGATGAATCCCACCCGCCGCCAGCCAGTACCTTAACTCATAGTTATGGGTAGAGACAGGGAACACCATACCCATATTAAATGCCTTACCCTCTTCCCGATATGCATCAACAATCGGTTTTAAAGCGTCGGCTTTGATGGGGTGCATGGGCTTTCCGTCAGGCTGTTTCTCAATGTTCTTTTTCATTTCTGACCATATCGTTTTCGATACAGTAATACCATTGCCATTGAGGTCCATAGAAAAAGGGGTGATGATATGCGCCTCTGTCCCGTACCCTATTGTGGCCGCCAGCGGTTGACCGGCCAACATATGTGCGCCATCCAGCTGACCATCTATAACACCATCCAGAAGTACTTTCCAATTTGCTTGTGACTCAATGGTGACATAGAGCCCTTCATCTTCAAAATAGCCCTTTTCATAGGCGATCGCTAAAGGTGCCATATCTGTTAATTTAATAAATCCACACTTCTACTCCTCTTTTTCGGGGTAACCCTCTTTTGCTAACGTATCGGAGGATAACACGACTGACACAACAAAGAGCATCAGCTTAATAACGCTATTACGAGCATTAAACCCAATATATGATTTATTCGCCAACATGATAGATCCTCAATGTAATAAGAAGAGAGTTTTAGTTCACCTCTGTGATATAACAAATTACATGCCAGGATAAACCACGAGCTAGTTATGGTCTATTTATGGTCTTTTTATGGATATTTATGGTTTATGTATGGCTGTATCGATCATCATTCGCGTATTTTTCATATAAAACGGTTAAACATAAGCCTTTGCGCTCATTTAATATACACCTTTCGTTTTTTGCATACAGAAGATATGCACCAAATGTGTGACTCAGCGCAAAAATGGTAACTTACAGTGCAAATCAGTGCGAGCCACCCATTTCGGTAATCCCCTATAGAAGGCGCTCGTGGCACTGCCTAGAATGAAACATACATCATAAAGCAGAAAGCCTTCACGTCTTTCGCTTTTGAGGTGTATAGATACATAAACTTCTCTTTCTTATTATAAACAGAGTGCAATCAGGGTAAGGAGCTGTATGTGGAGAGCGAAAAAGATCATAAACAGGTTGGCATGACTCTTTACAATGACAAGGTCGTTGGACAGTTCGCTATTATGACCATCGTCTGGGGCATTGTCGGTATGAGTGTCGGCGTCTGGATTGCAGCGCAACTGGCATGGCCTGTTCTCAATTTTGATATTCCATGGCTTACCTATTCACGCCTTCGCCCGCTGCACACCAATGCGGTTATATTTGCCTTTGGAGGGTCAGCCCTGTTTGCGACCTCATACTATATTGTTGAGCGCACCTGTAAAACACCGCTCGCTTTCCCCAGATTGGCCTCCTTTACCTTTTGGGGCTGGCAAACAGTGATCGTATTGGCCGCCATTACGTTGCCACTTGGTATCACACAAAGCAAAGAGTATGCTGAACTGGAGTGGCCTATTGACCTGTTGATTGCCGTAGTCTGGGTCTCTTACGGCATTGTATTTTTTGGGACCATCTGCCGCAGGAAAATAGACCATATTTATGTCGCCAACTGGTTTTTTGCTGCATTTATTATTACCGTGGCTGTTCTACACATTGTCAATAA
>JAYPBG010000117.1:0-6194 GCA_038124075.1 Gammaproteobacteria bacterium | reverse complement strand
CCATTAGCCTAACTAAATCTTATATCATCTGGGCAGGCGCCGTGGATGCTATGGTTCAGTGGTGGTACGCACATAATGCCGTAGGCTTTTTCTTAACGGCGGGCTTTTTAGGGATGATGTACTATTTTGTGCCTAAACAAGCTCAGCGCCCAGTCTACTCCTATCGACTCTCCATTGTCCATTTTTGGGCGCTGATCTCCATCTATATGTGGGCAGGCCCACACCACCTTCATTATACTGCTCTGCCCGAATGGGTTCAGTCGCTCGGTATGGTCTTCTCATTGATGCTGTTAGCACCTTCGTGGGGTGGCATGATCAATGGCATCATGACGCTCTCTGGTGCTTGGCACAAACTGCGCACCGATCCCATTCTGAAATTCATGATCGTCTCACTCTCGTTTTACGGCATGGCCACACTGGAAGGCCCCCTTATGTCGATCAAAACGGTCAATGCGCTTTCACACTATACCGACTGGACCATCGGGCATGTGCACTCAGGTGCCTTAGGGTGGGTGGCGTTTATCTCTATCGGCTGCCTCTATGCGCTGATTCCCAAAGTATTCAATAAACCAAGCCTATACAGTCTTAAGTTGGTCGATACGCACTTTTGGGTCTCCACCATCGGCTTGGTCATCTATCTTGTTTCCATGTGGATTGCAGGTGTCATGCAGGGGCTTATGTGGCGAGAACTGAACGATGATGGTACGTTGGTTTATACCTTTATGGAGTCTCTTAACGCAACCTATCCCTACTACATTATGCGCTGGTTTGGCGGCACGCTCTTCTTAATTGGCATGCTGATTATGGCCTATAACATCTATCGAACATTGACCATGCAAGGCGATGATGCTCAACAAGAGACGGTTAAGGGGTAAATCATGCAGCACGAATATCTTGAAAAAAACATCGGCTGGATGGGCATTTTGATTTTTATTGTCATCAGCTTTGCGGGCCTTGTAGAGATTGTGCCTCTACTGTTTCAAAAACAGGTCATTGAGCCTTCTAAAGGTGTCCGTCCCTATACACCGCTGGAGTTAGCAGGCCGTGATATCTACATTCGCGAAGGATGCTACACCTGCCACTCACAGATGATCAGGCCCCTTGTTTCAGAAACAGTGCGTTACGGTGACTTCTCGAAAGCAGGCGAATCGGTCTATGACAGACCGTTTCAATGGGGCTCAAAGCGTACCGGACCTGATTTGGCACGCGTCGGCGGACGTTACTCAGATGATTGGCATCGTGCACACCTGATTGACCCTCGCTCTGTTGTACCCGAAAGCAATATGCCAGGATTTCCTTGGTTAGAAGATGATTATCTCGATGTTGCCCTTTTAGCTAAGAAGATCGACGTCATGCGCTTACTCGGCGTCCCTTATGAAGAGGGCGTAGAAGAACGCATCCCTCCCCTAGCAGAAAAGAGTGAGATGGATGCGCTGATCGCCTATCTGCAGATGTTAGGTACACTCCCGATCACTGAAATAGACGAAATAGGACCCTAGGAGGCTACCAGGATGCTTTTAACTGAGTTATGGGCGTTTTTAACCACGGAGAGTGCCATCTATGGCATCAACATTATCATTCTCATTACTCTCTTTTTAGCGTTAAGCAGATGGGCGTGGTCAAAAAGGCAAGTGGTCAAATTCGAGGCTTATGCGGCGATTCCTCTTGAGGATGAGGCTGCTCCATCCTTGACACGCTCGATGCCCTCTAACCGAAATAGAGAGATCGAAAATACCGGAATCCATAATATCGACAAAAAAGAGAGCGATATCGATGAGTGAATTCTTACACTATTACATCATTGCCATAGTCATTTTAAATATTGCAGGCTGCACCTTTTTACTTTACGCTACAGCGAAACCTCCTAAAGTGGCAGCTAAAGCATCACCTAATAGCGTGAAAGAGAAAGAGAAAGAGAAAGAGAAAGAGGAAGAGGAAGAAGATGCAACGACAGGCCATGTGTGGGATGATGACCTTACAGAACTCAATACACCTCTACCACGCTGGTGGTTATGGCTCTTCTATGCAACCATAATCTACGCCGGTATTTATCTCTTACTTTACCCCGGTATGGGTAATTTTTCAGGACTGCTTAACTGGAGTCAAATAGAGATTCACGCTCAAGAGAAAGCAGCGCTCGAGCAGCGTGTAGAAAAGCAGTTGGAACGTTTTGCCACAGCAGACCATCAAGCGCTGGTCGATCAGCCTGCTGCCATGGCCATGGCGGGTAATCTCTTTGCACAACATTGCGCCGCCTGCCATGGCGCCGACGCATCAGGCGCAGCAGGTTTTCCCAACTTAACAGACAAGGATTGGCTCTATGGCAACAGCGCTGAGCAGATCGAGACATCCATTAAAAATGGTCGAAATGGGTTTATGCCCCCTTTTGGTGCCGCACTGGATCAAAGCAGACGCGAAGCCCTGGCGCACTACCTCCTAAGTCTCTCGCAATCGTCCAGCGCACCCGCAGAGGTTTTATCTCAAGGCCAAACACTCTTTGCACAAAACTGTTTTGCCTGCCATGGTGCGGATGCCACCGGTAATATTGCCCTGGGGGCACCCAACCTGAGTGATGCAATATGGCTTTATGGCAACAGCATTAAGTCCATTTCTGAGTCGATTGAATTGGGACGCAACGGTGCCATGCCCGCTCACAAAGATACATTATCTGAGGTGGAGATCAAGTTGTTGACCGCCTACCTTCTTTCACTTTAATTAAGGCAAAAATTCATGGCCAATTATGCGCATTAAAGTTATCAACACTCAGCCCTGGTTTACCATTATAGGTGCTGCAGTGTGGCCCCCTTTTGTGATGGCCTCCATTGCAACCATGCTCTTTTTTTCAACCTTTGACCCCACTGAGCTTCAGTGGGTAGCAACATTTCCCTATGCGCTCTCTCGAACTGCGGGATACAGTATCGGATTTTTTGGATTTTGGTTATTAGGTATCAGCTGCAGCAGCCTCACGTTGATGCTTTCTGGTGCGATTAAAGTGAAACAGACTCAATGACAGCACTCTATAAGTCTCATGAAAAAATATACCCAAGGGAGGTCAAGGGCCCCTTTCAAACCGTGCGCCGTGGCGCTGGTGCATCAGTGCTTATGCTCTACTTTTTGCTCCCTTGGTTCCAGTGGCAAGGGCGCCAGGCCGTCCTCTTTGACCTTGAACAACGCGAATTCCATATTTTCACCATCACCTTCTGGCCTCAGGACTTTTTTTTGCTCGCTTGGCTCTTAATCATCGCGGCCCTCTCACTCTTCCTGATTACAGCCATTGCAGGCCGAATTTGGTGTGGCTACACATGCCCGCAAACAGTTTGGACAGACCTCTTTCTCGCAATTGAGCGCTTCACCGAAGGTAACCACCGCGCACGAAGGCGCATGGATCAACAACCACTTAATGCCAACACAGTGTTACGTAAAACATCAAAACACATACTCTGGGCTCTGCTCGCACTCTGGACGGGCATCACATTTGTCGGCTATTTTTCACCAATTTCTGACGTCTTAAACAGAGCCGTACATTTTGAACTTTCTGCCTGGTACTCTTTCTGGATCATCTTTTATAGCCTCGCAACCTACACCAATGCCGGATATTTACGCGAGCAAGTCTGCCAATACATCTGCCCCTATGCACGTTTTCAAAGCGCTATGCTTGACAAACAGAGCATGGTCATTGCATATGATCAACAGCGAGGTGAACCCAGAAGGAGCACAGCGGGTGATTGTGTCGATTGCGGCATCTGCGTCTCCGTCTGCCCAACAGGGATTGATATCCGCAACGGCCTTCAATATGAGTGCATCGGGTGCGCCGCCTGCATCGATGGTTGCAATGACGTGATGAAGAAGAGTAATCGTCCAACCGGCTTAATTCGATACAGCACTGAACTTAACAGTAAAGATAACGGTATAAACCAAGAGGGCAACAACCCGAAACACCGCGATCGCTCATCACTGTTCAGTACTCTCTTTCGACCGAGAGTCGTAGTCTATCTTGCACTTTGGACACTGCTTTCGGTCTGTTTTATTCTATTCTTAGTGAATCGACCACTGCTGACGCTCGATGTTATCCGTGATCGCTCCGCTTTTTTTTACCAGACGGCACCGGGCTATATTGATAACCACTTCCTATTAAAACTGGCCAATCGACACCGCTCAGCACTTCATATTAAACTTTCAACGGAGAACTTAAGCGGCGCCATGATTCACCTGCGTAGACCGGACAAAAAATTGAAACCAGGCGAGCTGCTCCAACTGCCTATTACCGTACGAGCCCCTCTTCCGATGCCGCCTCATGCATCACAAAATAGCTCGGAGAAGGCACCAGAACAGAGCAAAAACCCTCAGCCTTTTTACATTAAAGTAGAAGGCGTGAGCGAAATAGAGGCATTGAGCCATCCCGAAAAAGCACGATCAGAAAGCAACCGGATACTTTATCAACAAAAGCGAGAAACACTTTTTTGGTTTCCAAAAAGCTTAACCCCAGATTACTCAGACAGCACCGCACTTAATAAACAGCGCATTTAGGGCCACTCATAAACGCTAGCACCGACTCCATCTTGTAATCTTCTCGCTGACCTTATCAAAGTCAATCGGTTTCGATAGGTAGTCATTCATACCCGCCTCAACACACTTCTCGCGATCACCTTTCATTGCGTTAGCGGTTAAAGCAATAATCGGTATCATTTGATAAGCCTCACCCGCATCACCTTGTCGAATGCACTGCGTCGCAGTAAACCCATCCATTTCAGGCATCTGACAATCCATAAATATCAGATCAAAAGGCTCTGGCGAATTCCTTAAACGCTCAAGGGCCTCAAGGCCATTTGCAGCAATGCCGACACTGTGCCCCAGATCTTCTAAAAGATCCAACGCCACATGTTGATTGATCGCATTATCATCCACCAGTAATATTCTGAGCTCACACTTCGACTCATCGGCTTCATCATTTAGCATCTTGCTCTTCGGATGGTGCTCACTGAGCAAAGAGGCTGAATGACCACAAGCCTGATCTCGATCACTCATAAACGTAGAGAACAGCTCAGTGAGATTCTGAGCCGTAACCGGTTTGGTAACACTGGTATTGAACCCTGTGTCAGAGAGCGTACCGGTATCCCCTGCATCACTGATAGAGGTCATAGCAACCAAGGGCCTATCCTTCCATGCAGCCTCTTCTCGGATCTTTCGGCAAAGTTGCGCGCCATCCATATGTGGCATCTGCATATCAATGAGCCCTACATCAAACGCCGCTTCAGCGGCTTGTTGCAAACGCGCTAACGCATCATCACCCGAGAGAAATGACTCAACCGTTCCACCCCATGCCTCAAGCTGCGCTTTCAACAGAGTACAGTGGGCTGCATTGTCATCCACAATCATAATATGCATGCCGTCAATCTGAACATCAGACAGAGCAGGGGTTTGCTGGTCACTTGGCTGAATGGGAATCTCAAAAGAGAACTCACTGCCTTTACCGACCTCACTCTTAACCTTTATGCCCTCACCCTGCATAATCATGCACAATCTATTGGATATCGCCAACCCCAGGCCGGTTCCTCCATATTTTCGTGTGGTGGACGCATCCACCTGAGAGAAGGACTCAAAAAGTAAAGCGACCTTTTCCTCTGGAATCCCAATACCCGTATCCCTCACGCTGCAACACAGCATCGAGTGCTCTGCGTTTAAACCGACAGTCAGCACCACCTCGCCCTGCTCAGTGAATTTAATCGCATTCCCGACCAGGTTCGTCAGCACCTGACGAATGCGACTGGGGTCCGCTTTAATCATCAACAAAGGCAGTGCACGGACATCCAGCATCAGCTCAATATGTTTATCCTGTGCGCGCAAAGCCATTGATTCGATAAAATTACCTAACAATGCTCTTAAATCAAAATCGATGTACTCAAGCTCAATTTTTCCTGCCTCAATTTTGGAGAAATCGAGAATATCATTAATCAGATTCAACAGTGACTCCGCACTCGAATGGGCAAGCTCAGCGTACCAGCGCTGCTTATCAGAAAGATCATGACGCATCAACAGACCCAGCATCCCCAACACCCCATTCATAGGCGTGCGAATTTCATGACTCATACTTGCCAAAAACTCAGCTTTTGCTTTCACCGACTCTTCAGCACTCTCACGAGCAATCACCAACTCCTTTGTCTGATCTTCAAGCACATTCATAATATGTTTACGCA
>JAYPBG010000116.1:2412-10203 GCA_038124075.1 Gammaproteobacteria bacterium | reverse complement strand
GCATGAGGTTGACCAACAGCGTTTAAAGGCACTGATTGCTCAGCAGAGTGAGCAGTTGGCAGCGGCCGGTCAGCAGTTGGAGCGGTGGCAGCAGCGCTGGGAAGGCGTTGAGCGGTGGCAAGGTGAGCAAGAGGCGTTGATCAAGAAGACGCGCGCTCAGCTTAATGATACGATCGATCACGCACAGCGCTTGCAAGCCAATGTTGAAGAAAAGGAGCAGCAAAACCGAGCGCTGAATCGTACGTTGGAAACGCTCTCTGAACAGGCTCAGAAGCAACAGAAGACGATAGAGGCTGCTGAGGCGTTAGCCAAGCGCAGTGAGGCACGAGAGGCGCGTTTGGAGACGCAGTTAAAGGAGAGTGTCGCTCTGAACAGAGCGTTGTCGGAGCGTTTGTCTGCGCTCGAGCCCTATACGCTCAATATAAAAACGGCGTTGCAATCGGCTGAAAAATTTGCTGAAGAGGCTGGCATAGCCAATAAAGAGATCGATGTAACCCATAGGGAGCTTCAGGTCGCATTTAATGAAATTAAAAATGAACTAAAGACACTGCAGTTGAAAGTGGAGGAGAAGAGAGCGCTGGATCCGGTCCCTGCCCCTTCTTATCAGAGTGAGGAGCGGAAAATAGAGAACCGTGATATCCGAGAGAGTTTGAAAGAGTATGATCCGTTAGAAGAGGATGCGAGCGAACTGCCCGGCGTAGAGGAGCCTTATATTGTGAGCCCCATTACCGGTGAAGATCGCTCTGCCAGCGGTGAACGCTCTAAAAAATCCTTTAAGAGCTTCCTGTATTAGGGCGTGTACACATGTTACTGGTAAATGAGTGCTGGTACATTAATACTGGTAAAGAAGCTCCGTAAACTGTGCGCCCTCTGCGCCTCCGGCTGCTTGTGCCAAATCTCGAGCCGTCTCGCCCTGGAAGCTGGCGAGATCAGGGTCTGCACCCTGCTCCAATAGCCACTGCGCACTGTCATAGTGCCTCCCCATGATTGCGAACATCAGTGGCGTTTTCCCTTTTTCAGTGTAACCATTAACCTGACCTGCTCGGTGTTTGATTAAACATTGCATGCACTCCATATGCCCGTTACGCGCTGCGACGGCCATGGGCATGTTATCACTGAATGGCGCCTGGTTGCGATAGAGTATGTTCTCGCTTACAACATTCAGCAGCTGCTCAAGCAGTTGAGTGTGCCCTAAGTAAGCGGCTTCAGCAACCGTGCAGAGCCTTTGGCGGTCTTTGAGGATTGGGTTTGAGCCGTGTGAGATCAGCAGCTGAAAGAGCCAGGGGTTATTGTAGCGGACCGCTTCATGCAGAGGCGTTCGACCCAGGCGATCTTGATGGTTACAGCCCATCTTTTGTGAGAGCAACCAGAGTGTTGCTTGGGGTGAGAAAATTTGGGCAAAATGGAGCAGTTGTGATCCGGCCTTCTCATTCTGGCGTACAATTGGCTTGATGTGATCCAGCAGAATGGGGTGTCGGCTAAGTGTGCTTTGCAGCTCTACAAATTGGGCATCGGCAAACTTACTTAGGCCGTAGCGGGCGCTTAGGTTGTTAATGTGGTGTATACCCGAGTTGGATGCCATTGTTAAGGTGTTCTTATAGAGGTCGTCTTGTTTCCTTTTGGTCGTTGCACTCATTGCGCTCATAGCGTTTATCTCCAGTTGCCCTTGCCTTGTTTTTACGTATATTGCTTATGACGTATCGGTTTTACGTATGCTGTTACATTCACGTATGTTATAAGAACATGTTAAATACGGTATATTGTCTGCCCTGACGGGGTACCTTTTAACGCTCTGTCGATGAGCTCTGTACTCATTGTTTGCTGTTTAAGGTGTTTCGTCAATATCATAGTTACAGTTCTTATACACTTTGGATCTTTTTGAATTTAACTTAACACAGAGCTTATACTTTATGTGCTGTTGGTGAATGAGTGAGAAAGGGTGAGAAAGGGTGAGAAAGGGTGAGAAAGGGTGAGAAAGGGTGAGTAGATAGATTATGCATATTGAAGCGATGGTTGTGCTTTTGCAGTTGCCGGGTATTGGCTCCCTTAAAGAGAAGAGAGCGAGAACTCGGGGTATACGAGATAAGTGGGGGAAGCAGGCTCATCTGGCGGTTGTAGAGTCCGGTTTTCATGACCAGTGGGGACAGGCTGAATGGATGTTCGTCTGCCTTTCCAGTGATCGTAAATTGATTGATCGAACCTTTTCGAATATAGAGAGTAATCTTCAGACAGGTTGGGATTTTGTAGTGACTCAGATTGAAAGGGCGCGTTTATGAGGTTTGGTTTTTTGAGGTTTATAGGGGTAGGGCTGTTTTATCTGTTTGGTTTTGCGTTAAGCAGTATCAGTACGGCGTCCGTTGTTGAGCGTGGTTATACCCCTGATGAAGAGAATAATATCAAGATCTATAAAGAGGCGAGCCCTACGGTTGTTTATGTCACAAATACAGCCGTTCATCGTACCCTTTTTTCGTTCAATGTACAGGAGATTCCACAAGGTGCTGGTTCAGGGTTTATCTGGGATCGTCAAGGTTATATTGTGACCAATGATCATGTTATACAGGGCGCTGATCGCGTCACAATCACGCTGCATGATCAATCGCAGTGGGAGGCGCGTTTGATAGGTCGGGCGCCTGAAAAGGATTTGGCGGTATTAAAAATTGATGCGCCAGAAGCGCTGTTGCAGCCACTGCCAAGAGGGGATTCGCTCAGGCTTGAGGTGGGTAGAAAAGTGTTCGCGATTGGAAACCCTTTTGGATTGGATACCACATTGACGGTGGGCGTGGTGAGTGCCTTAGGTCGAGAGATTGGGACCTCTGGAAACCGAACGATCAAAGATGTGATCCAGACGGATGCGGCGATTAACCCTGGAAACTCGGGGGGGCCACTGTTAAATTCGTTTGGTGAGCTGATTGGTGTGATGAGTGTTATTTTTAGCTATTGCTGTGCAAGTGTCGGTATTGGGTTTGCGATTCCGGTAAACGCAGTTGAAAAAATTGTGCCTCAACTGATTCAGTATGGGCGATTGGTTCGGCCGATTATGGGTGTTGAGATTGTGCCTGATTACTGGGCACGCCGTTATGGTATTGAAGGTGTCGCGCTGCTGTCAGTGACGCGTGGCTTACCTGCGGAACAAGCAGGCATGATCGGTATTCGTCGAAATAGACGAGGCGAAATCATATTAGGTGATATTATTATTGGTTTAAATGGGCACGCGGTACGAGACAGTAATGAGCTATTGAGTCAATTGGAAGAGTATAAAGCGGGTGATGAAATTACAATTACCACTCAGCGTCATAGCGATGTTAAAACATTTAAACTTATTTTAAAGGCACCACGACATGGCTCTTAATCTTTTTTTGGTTACAAAAAAATGATCGAATAGAAAAGTGGTTTGGTGAAACTTTAATCGGCCCTTGCTATGCTGAAAGTGTAAGAAGGATGTTTATTGTTGATGAGATCATGGATAGCCTTTTACTATGGAGTTGAGGCGCGCACAGTTTATCTAATCTAAGCCTGAAAAGGCGGTGTTTGTAGAATAAGCATTACGGCCCTTGGTTCATATGGCAATATAATAAGTTGAAGCAGTATTAAATGGTTAAAAATATATTATATCCGACAGATTTAGGGCTTTACGGTACTTATGTTCTGCAAAATGTGATGGAGTTGGCGGAGCACTATGATGCCAATGTCATGGTCATTCATGTTGTTGAGCCGTTAGGTGTGTTTGCGGATGCCGTGTTAGAAACGTATGTTCCTCCCGATATGATTGGTGAGCTGCGCTCTTATGGTATGCCTGCAGTGATGGAGGCGATTCGGCAGCAAGTCGTAGAAGCGTTTGAAGATGAGGTGATGGATTGCTCGGCCGATGTGAGCCGCATTATTGATGTACAGGTCTTGCGGGGAAACCCATCGGATGTGATTCTGGAGCAGTGCAAGCGTATTCAAGCCGATATGGTGGTCATGGGATCTCACTGTGCAGACAGTGATAACCCGAGCCTGTTGGGTTCAACGGTATCTAAAGTGTTGCAATTAGCCAATGTGCCTGTCTACATGATCCCAATTGCTTATACGCAGCAGTATGCACAGAAGATGGCGACGTTGCCGCTTTCGCGCTCTTAAATCATCGTCAAGATGCATGGAGCCTTCCTAGTCAGATGGCTCCTCTTATTGTCTATCTCTTTCTTATCTCTTGCCTGCTCAAGCCCTCTTTTTCCCTCTTTTTCCCTCTTTTTCTCTCTTTTTTTCCACTCTTTTGTGCGGATGTGCGTGGACCTTAGAAAAACGCATACTTCACGCCCAGTGCGAACAGCGTGCTGGCGAGCACCGGGTGTAGGATGCGTTCTGGTAGGCGGGTAGCCAGCTTTGTACCAAAGTAGATGGCGGGAAGAGAGCCGATCAAAAGTGCGAGCAGCAGAGGATAGTTGACATTGCCAAGGGCCATGTGACCCAGTCCGGCAACAAGCGTGAGTGGTACGGCGTGGGCAAGATCGGTGCCGACAATTTGAATGCTTGGCATGCGAGGGTAGAGAATCATAAGTACCGCGGCCCCGAATGCGCCGGCTCCGACGGACGATAGAGTGACCAGGACGCCCAGGCAGATGCCCATCAAAAAGGTCCAGAGTGGTGCACGGTGGCTTAAGCCGCTCAGAAGGCCTTTGGTGTCGGATGAGTGCATTGATTGTATCTGCTTTTTAAACAACAGTACGATGGATGTTGCAACCAGCATGATGCCTAAACTTGAGGTGAGTAGGGAGGCGTAATCTTCTGGGGAGTTGAAGTAGTATTTCAACGCGAGGATGGTGATCAGGGAGGCTGGAATGCTGCCCATGGCCAGGTTGCAAACGACGCCCCAGCGTACGGTCTTTTGTCGTTTGTGAAGAAATACCCCGCCGCTTTTGGTGATGGCGGCATAGAGCAGATCGGTGCCTATGGCAATATGTGCAGGGAATCCAAAAAGAAGCAGCAGAGGGGTCATCAGCGAGCCACCACCGACACCTGTGACACCAACGGCAAACCCCACAGAGGCGCCTGCAAGAATGTAGTAGATAAATTCCATAAAAATAACTCAAACAACTTTGGTTTTATATCAATGAGTAAGTATTTGCCTTGAGTGAGTAGGCAAATCAGAGTACTGGTTGGTAAATTTAGCGATTTTATCCTATTCTGGAAAAGAATATTTGATTATATTTTTATGCCGTAAAAATATTTGTATAAGTTATGAGCATTTAGTGGCCTATTATATTGTCTGTATGGTTAAATTAATCGTACTATATACTCTAATAGCTGTTCTGCTCTAACCGTTCTGCTCTAACGCTCTGTATGTAACAGAATATGTAACAGAGATAGGGAGCAGTGATCGGTGATGTTGACTGTGGAAGGGATAATGGAAGGGATATTATGAGTGGGAGGCGCACATGAAGCTGCAGCAACTACGTTATATATGGGAGGTTGCTCGCCACGAGTTGAATGTGTCAGTAACGGCACAAAGCCTATACACATCTCAGCCTGGAATCAGTAAGCAGATACGCTTGTTGGAGGATGAATTGGGTGTTGAGGTGTTTGCTCGCAGCGGCAAGCATTTAACGCGGATTACCCCGGCTGGAGAGGCCATTTTAGAGATAGCCGGTGAAATTCTACGTAAGGTAGATAGCATCAAGCAGGTTGCTCAAGAGTTCAGTGATGAACAACGTGGCAGCTTGTCGATTGCGACAACGCATACGCAAGCCCGCTATGCGCTGCCACCGATTATCGAGCAGTTTATCAGTGAATACCCTGATGTTGCGCTCCATATGCACCAAGGTACTCCGATTCAGATTTCTGAGATGGCTGCAGATGGGACCGTGGATTTTGCCATTGCAACGGAGGCGTTAGAGCTGTTTGGGGATCTGGTGATGATGCCTTGCTATAAGTGGAATCGCGCCATCATTGTCCCTAAAGATCATGAGTTGGCTCAGCTCTCAGAGGTCGCCTTGGCGGATGTGGCTAAACACCCTATTGTGACCTACATATTTGGCTTCACAGGTCGTTCAAAACTGGATGATGCATTTCTTGATCATGGCTTGACCCCGAAAGTGGTCTTTACAGCCGCGGATGCGGATGTGATTAAGACCTATGTAAAATTGGGGCTGGGTGTCGGTATTGTGGCTAAAATGGCGTGCGATGAAAATGACCCTGATTTAGCCGTGATTGATGCATCTCACCTATTTGAACCGAGCATTACGAAAGTGGGTTTTAGAAAAGGGACCTTCTTGCGCGGTTATATGTATGAGTTTATTGAGCGCTTTGCTCCGCATTTAACCAAATCGATCATTGATGAGGCCATAGCAAGGCCCACTCGCTTAGAGATTGAAGAGCTCTTCTCTCATGTGGAGCTGCCCAGTTACTAGTCTATAGCAGCTCCAGTCAGGAAGAGTAGAGGGTGCTCTTTATTTGTCTTTGAAGTTAACGGCGTGCAGTCCACACTCTTTCTGTGTTGACTCTTCCCACCACCAACGTCCCTCACGCTCATGCTGGTTAGGCAGGATGGGGCGTGTGCAGGGTTCGCAGCCGATAGAGGTAAAACCTTTCTCATGCAGCTCGTTGTATGGGACTTCGAACTCTCTGATGTAAGCCCAAACCTGTTCGGAGCGCCAGTTGGAGAGGGGGTTGAATTTGATCAGCCTGTTGTCGGGTGTGGAGAAGCCCTGGTCAACTTGAATAACCGGTATATCCGTACGGGTTGGGCTTTGGTCTTTTCGCTGCCCTGTGATCCAGGCATTCAGCGTAGAGAGCTTATTGCGCAGTGGGCCCACTTTTCGGATTTGACAGCACTCTTTGTGGCCATCTTTAAAAAAGCTGAACATCCCTTTCTCTTGTACGAGCGCTGATACGGCTTCAGGTTCTGGGAAGGTTGCTTCAATATCGATGTTATAGTGCTCTCGTACTCGGTCGATGAAGCGGTAGGTCTCTGGGTGCAGTCGGCCGGTGTCTAATGTAAATACACGAAAAGGTTTGTTCAGTTTGCTGGCCATATCGATCAGGACAACATCTTCAGCACCGCTAAAGGAGATGGCTGGGTTTTCAAACGTATCCAGGGCCAATTCCAAAATTTTTCTAGGGTTCTTCTGGTCATACTCTGTTGCAAGTGCATCAATAGCGGCTTGGTCAAGTGGTTCAGTCATGTTGGCAATAACCTCACGTTTGGCTCTATTTTTAACGATAGAGAGGGTTGATCAGGGGTGAATAATCAGGCGCTTCGCATTGTATCAGTTTGCATCCAAGGAGGGAACCGGTTACTGTATGACCCCGAGATATGCCCGTGGGTCAGCTGGCCTCTGGGTGTAGACTGTGAGTGTTTAAGCAACGTGTAACTAAGCGTAACCGTAGACGTAAAGGAGCCTTATTGTGGAGCTAGTCTGTTTGGATCTTGAAGGGGTTTTGATCCCAGAAATTTGGATAAATTTTGCGGAGTATACCGGTATTGAAGGATTGAAAGCGACTACGCGAGATATCCCTGATTATGATGAGTTGATGCAGCAGCGGCTGACGCTCCTTGATGAGAACGGACTCACGTTGGATGATATTCAGAAGGTGATCGGTCAGATGGCCCCGTTGCCTGGTGCTTGCGAGTTTGTTGAGTGGGTGCGAACCCATTTTCAGCTGGTTATTTTGTCGGACACTTTCTATGAGTTTGCCAAGCCATTGATGCAGCAGCTCGGTTGGCCAACCCTTCTGTGTCATAAACTGGAGGTGGATTCGGGAGGTAAAATTACCGATTATAAGCTCAGACAGAAGGACCCTAAACGGCAGTCG
>JAYPBG010000116.1:0-2402 GCA_038124075.1 Gammaproteobacteria bacterium | reverse complement strand
GAACTACCGTATTATTGCCGCCGGGGATTCGTATAATGATACCACGATGTTGTCGGAAGCAGACCGAGGCATTTTTTATTCAGCGCCTGATAATGTGTTGGCGGAGTTTCCTCAGTTTGAGTCAACGACAACCTATGAAGAGTTAAAGCAGGCCATTGCAAGCGCGAGCCAACGAGATATTCCTCTTTAATAGGGTGATGCGTTAACTGGGTGATCTGGGTTCTGCTGAATGGCCTGTATGGTCCGAAGCAGATCCAACTTTTTAGCGTTGTGTTGCATAAGATGACAATGCTCAATCGCTTTGCGCAGGGGGCGGATGTTGTAGGGTCTGCGCTTGGAGAGAATAAACTTATATTTCAACTCATACCCCAGTGCAGCAAAATTTGCATATCCGAGCCTTCTGGCCTGCCCTATACTTCGGTTTATCTCTTTAAGCGCTTTTTTTCTATTTAGACCTAGAAGGTTCCGTGTAAGGCCCTTAAGAAGCAGGTAGGGGCACTCGAAGTTGCTGGGTTGGCGACTGGCCAGTTTTTTAAAGTAGATCAGCGAGAGCAGCATGCGAGGGGTATGGCGTATAAGTCCTGTATATTTTTTAATCAGGCTGCTGCGCTCAGAGAGTGAGGCCACAAGCCCCAACTCACCAAAGAATTTAAAAATGAGGATTGAAAAGAGTCCTTGCAGGCCTTTAGCGTGTACCTTGCCCTTTTTGTAGAGCTCTACGGTTTTTTGGTACTCCCCAAAAGCTAGGTGAGTGTAGGTGGTTGCACAGTAATAGCCCAGCTTGCCAAGAAAATCACCGTTATTCATCACCTCTTCATATAGATGCTCATCAAACCACTGCCCTCTTAATGTCGTGGGTGAATCATTGACATAAACAGCATTTTCAGCCGCTTGAGCATAAATAAGATTGCAATAGTAGGCAGAAGAGTATTTCGGTGCGGTTATTTTAGGGATCAGCTGTGTGATCTGCTGCAAGATCACCCTAAGGCTTTGCCCATGCAGCATGCTGAATGAGAAGTAGAACGAGCTGTAATGGCTGCCTGTTTCATCATCGCCAAAGTTGTTGAGTGACTTGAGCCTGTTGTAGAGACGTTCCGTGCACTGTCTGATGGGGAAACGCCACGGGCCTTGCATCCCCCAATAGAACATTTCGCTGAGTAGATAGTATCGACTGGATGCATCTTCGGTATCTTGTGTATAGGTGTAGATCTTCTCGAGTGGTTGTGGGTTGTTGTACATGAAAAAATAGAGAAGAGAGAAGGAGTGCACGGCAATGGTGGTATGAGGGGTGGCGCCAAACCGTTTGCTCAGTTCAATGATCCGCATGGTGGAGTAGTAGGTCAAATGCGTATTTTCTATGTAACCTGAGTGGGCCATCATTTCGCACAGCTTGTGGGCAATGGTTGCCAGCTCTCGCCTATACCCTTTCACTTTCTTTGGACCTGTTTCGGCGAGATCGGGGTTCCATTTAATCAACGTTGCTGAGAGAAGGTATTGGTAGAGAATATGAAGGGCATTCGGTTTCTTAGGTATGCGTATGCCGAATGTTTTTAAGGTGTTTCTGCATTCCGCGATGGCCTGTTTATGATTGCCGATCGCTTTAAGGCAATATATTTTAATCGTTGATATTTTCGCTTGCTCAAGATGCTCAAAGTGGGGAGCATTGTGTTGCTCAATCTCATGGATGCATCGTCCAAACTCCTCTCGTAGGAGAAGGCAGCGAATCCAGTTGAAGTAGATGAAGTAGCAGAGGCTGTGGTATTGATCCCATATCTGAGCATCTAAGGGCTCTTTGGCTACTTTAAAGTAACGGTACGCCAGTGAAATATCGTTGCGCGACAGTGCTCGAAACCCTGCAGCCGCGTTGATCGCCAACGCTTGGTAGGTGACTTTATCATTGTATCGAATGGCAATGGGCATCAATGCGTTAATGCACTCGGCCAGTTGAAAGGCGGTAATGGGTTTTTGAAACGGTGCTTTTTGGGGGTAGTGGGATATCAGTACCGTCAGAATCTTCATGTAGATGATGTTTAGGCTATTGGCATTTTCAAGACTTAACACTTGCTCGACAATGTTCTCACTCTTAAATACAAAGTGCTGCTCGAGCGTGGGGTGTGGCAGAATTAATTTGTACTTTATGCTTAAGTCTAATGTGCTTTCGATTTGGGGCCAGAGCGCAGTGGGCGTAATGGCTTTCAGAATATCGCTGCTGAAGGGTTCGTGATAGCATGCGGCGTATATAAGAACTTTCTTTGTGCAGTATGATCGTTCGATAAACTGATCCGTTTTATCGAAGTGATTGGAGAGCGTCTTTTCTCGGCTGATTTTTTCTAGGTGTGCATCCCATGCGCCGTTGACTCGGCTTCGGTATATCAGCTTTAACTCTTTTAACAGCTCTAAAA
>JAYPBG010000115.1:2607-10205 GCA_038124075.1 Gammaproteobacteria bacterium | reverse complement strand
TATCCAACTCACTGTCCAGTCGCCGCTCTAACCGAACTCGATTTTCACCTTCTCTATCACCCATTTAAAACCTCACGAATAACAGGCATCAAGTCAGTCGCCAACATACCGACCTCTCCAAAGCGCTGCGCCTGCAAGTCTGCAGCATAACCGTGCAGAGCAACGGCCGCTTTTGCTGCCAAATACTCTGGAACGCCCTGCGCAAGGAAAGAGCCAATCAGCCCCGCCAACACATCACCCATTCCACCAGAGGCCATTCCGGGATTGCCTGTTCGATTCAGAAAAACGGCATCAGACGTCGGCGTAGCCACCAGCGTTCCAGCCCCCTTCAAAACAGCAACAACACCGTACTGCTTCGCGATAGCCTCGACCGCTGAAAATCGATCTTGCTGGACCTCTCTTACTGAGCACCCTAAACGGCGAGCAGCCTCTCCAGGGTGCGGTGTCATTACGACATAGCGCTCAGACGCATTATAATAAGCGCGCTTATTCTGGCCACCCCCCTGTACAGCGTCCTGCAAATTTCTTGCCGAAATTATGTTCAATGCATCCGCATCCAGTACCAGAGGCCTATCCGAAGCAACAACAGCATCCAGCAACATCTCAGACCATGCGTCTTGACCCAAGCCTGGCCCCAGCACAACCGCATTGCAGCCATCCAATAACGGCGTTAGCGCCTGTCGTGAATCCACACCATGCGCCATAATTTCTGGCTGCTGAACAAGCGGAATCAGCGCATGCTCTGGGCGCGTCACCAGAGAGACCAGACCTGTACCCGAGCGCAATGCCGCACAAGAGGCCATTATAATCGCCCCTAAATAGCCTCGATTGCCACCCACCGTCATAAGATGCCCAAACCGCCCTTTATGATCCGTTGCCTGACGAACGGGCAGGCACGCCCGCAACGTTAAGGGGTCAGCACCATAACAACGCCGATCAGCACCAAAATCCAATGATTGATACACCTCACCAGGAACGCCCAAATCATCAAACCATACATCGCCACTGTACTCAGGGCCATCAGCGGTCAAGAGCCCTCGCTTTAATCCGATCAGTGTGACCGTGGCCTCTGCACGCACCGCAGCATCAAACACAGCCCCACTGTTCGCTGACAAACCGGATGGAAGATCAATGGCTAAGACCGGAACAGCCGCACCGTTCATGGCGTCAATGGCGGCACGATACAGAGGTTTTAACGCACCCCTGAAGCCAGTGCCTAACAGACCATCGACAATAAGGTCATACCCCTCCAGCACATTCGCTTTATGAAAAGGGGTTTCATGAAAAGGGCGAACATCCACACCCACCGCTCGCGCATATTCAGCCGCTCTCAACGCATCCCCACTCAGTGCATCAGGCGCCTTTAAGCTGTAAAGCAGCACCTGACAACCCGCCTGCACGGCCAGCGCCGCACAGAGGTAAGCATCCCCTCCATTATTGCCACCGCCTGCAAAAAAAAGCAGTCGCCTCTTCGCGGGCCAGAGCCTCTTCACTACAGCAAAACAGGCCTTCGCGGCACGATGCATCAGATCAAATCCAGGAATACCCTCCCTCTCAATGACCAATCTATCCAGCGCTTTTGCCTGCTCAGCGGTATAATAGGTAAACGGTAATGTTTGAAGTGCCATAGTCTGTCGCTGCCTATATTCGTTAACTCAACAGTGATTCCATTAATCAACTCACGGTTCCATTATGCCAAACTCTACCACCACCTCACTAGAACCTGGTCAACTTCATTCACTGAAGCAACAGATCAATCAATGGGCCTCTGAACGAGGATTCCAAAAAATGGGGGTCAGCGATCTCGATTTGGGCGCACATAGAGCACACCTGAAAAGTTGGCTCAGAAAGCATTTTCATGGTGATATGCACTACATGGCTCAAAATGTTGATAAGCGCTTCTATCCAGAGCAGCTCGTTCCCAATACAGTGAGGGTCTTATCGTTCCGCATGAACTATTTAGCAGACGACGTGGTATTACGCGAACGGCTAACAACACCCAACCAAGCGTACATCTCCCGCTACGCGCTTGGACGCGACTACCATAAAATGATGCGCAAACGGCTCACTCAACTGGCAAAGCGTATTGAGCAATCGGTCGGGCCCTTTGGCTACCGCGCCTTTGTCGACAGCGCTCCCGTTTTAGAGAAAGCGATGGCTGAAAAGGCGGGTTTGGGCTGGATTGGCAAGCACACCTTACTGCTTGATCGACAAGCAGGCTCTTGGTTTTTTCTTGGAGAGCTCTTTACCAACTTGCCATTGGCCGTCGACAATGCATCAACCGCCCACTGCGGCAGCTGCACGGCCTGCATAGATATCTGCCCAACCCAGGCCATTGTGGGCCCCTATCAACTCGACGCCCGACGCTGCATCTCCTATTTAACCATCGAACAAAGAGGCGCCATTCCTCTTTCACTGCGTGAAGCCATCGGCAACCGCGTCTTTGGCTGCGACGACTGCCAAATCATCTGCCCATGGAATAAATTTGCAAAACCGACAGGCGAAAAAGATTTCTCACCTCGACACCTATTGGACCAAGCAACGCTGCTTGATCTGTTTGAGTGGGACAGGGAGACTTTTCTTAAAAACACCGAAGGCTCAGCAATACGTCGTACCGGCTATGATGGCTGGTTAAGAAATCTGGCGGTTGGGCTGGGCAACGCACCCTATGATCGATGCATTGTTGAATCGCTCACTCGAAAACGGCCTGCCGCGTCTGGCCTTGTAAAAGAGCACATTGACTGGGCTATACAGCAGCAAAACATGAAGCAACAAAAACAACATTAGAACAGAGAAGCCGCCGTTCTATGACGCTTTTAAAGACCTCTTAAAGGGCTTCTGCGCATGTGAATGCGATGCGGGATCCGACTCAAGCTCTGGCCGCGACTGCTCAGACAGAGGCGACATCAGTGCCAAAGCCCCTCGTACAGCATCAACCGATAAAAAATAGATACCTTTACCAAGCTGCACCAACACCATACCTAACCCTACATGCATACCAAAGGCAAACGGTTTATTCAGCGCCGTTTTACCCACTTTCATACCGGCGGAGACCAAAGCCAACCCCTCAGCGTTCCTCACCTGCTTTATCGCCAGCAAGAACGTTGTGGTGGGCGCCTCTATCATCGTATATTTTTTAGAAATCGCTTTCTCTTTTTCAGCATCACCATGAGCCAGGTGCTCAGAGAGCGCATTCCCTATTTGGCTTGGTAGTGCGCAGAGCACCGCCATTAATGCGCCTTTATAGAGCGACTGAATCCCACCCTCATCAACAAGCGCTTGGCCCGCATTCAACATCGTACCACCGTGCGCTGCCTGATAACGCCTTACTCTGTCCGCAGGAGAGAGTATGGCCACCACAGCGATCGCACTGAGCAGCGCTGCCACACAGACCAGCGCCTGCCTTAAGTCCGCAGGTGATCGGCTCTGAGCAGCTCGACTCAGCATATATAAAATCATACGCTGCACCCCCACTGTAACACCACGCTTCAAAAACGAACGCAACATAACCGTCTCAAAGCCTCGGTAGTTAACATCCTCATAACTCGGAGCGCGCATACCCTCCCCAAGTGCACGACTAAGACTGTTACCGATGCCCACTAATGCACCTGCAGAAACCGCCGACGCAACCGCAATAATAAACATTTTCTGCAGATCAATGGGCTTAGCCTCAACGGCTGTATCATGCTTAAGACCCTCTCGCTGCACACCTACGCTCGATTTTGGTCTCCGTTGGCCTGTTGAGCGCTCTATGGGCACAGGATTGTGCGGAGGTCGACGAGTCAGCATTGAACGTGATGACATAATTTTCTCACTTAATGAAATAGAACCAGAGCCGTTTTAAGGCGAGGTAAGATAAGGTGTTAAGGCGCCGGCTTTTTATGCTGCGAAGGGATCATCGACTCCAGTGTGTTTTGCACACCATAAAAAAGCTCATTACAAATGCGTACAAATATCAGGCCCATCGCAACATGAAACAACAGCTTTCGAGGATCATGTATCGCCGCCATCAACGTGTCCATATACGCTTTTGCAGCCCCTGTTCCATGCGTTTGCTGGGTCTGCTTTACCGCGGTGAGGTAAGTCCTCACAGGCGCCATCATCATCGATAATTTGCCTGATATCTGCTTCTCTTTTACTTTATCACCACCTGCAAGGCGCTCAGCAAAAGAGCGAATCATTAAGTTCGGCAGCGTATTAAGGCCCGCCGTGAGCGCCCCTTTAAAAAAGCTGCTTACACCCCCTTCTCGCATCAACGACCGGGCACCCTGGACAAATCCACCACCACGCATTACCTGATATTGGCGAACACGCTCAACAGGACAAAGCATCAAAGCAACCATAATAGCCGTCAACCCAGCCGACACACTCGATACAACATCCTCTCGGTCTTTAAGGGGTGTCCGGGCAACAATCTGTTTTATCGCATGCGTAAACGCTCGATTCATACCATCTAAAGCACTCCATTTTACAAAGACCCTCGCAACATTTGCATTGAAGCCACGATAAGTGAAATCAGACACACTGGGCAATCTCAGCCCATCGGCCATCGCCTTATTGATCACATTACTGACAGGGTGGTTAACACCTGTCACGACCGAAGATGCCAAACCCGCAACCAGTGCTTTCTGCCAAGCATGCGGCTGTTGCCGCTCATCGGATTGGGTGGAAGAGGCCTCACCGTTCTGTACAGCCGATAGCCGGTTCAAAGAGACCGGGCGCCGGCCACCTTGAGCTCCACCACCTCGAGCAACACCAAAGAGACTCGGCCTTTTTAGCGTACCAGAAGGAAAAGCAGAAGCAGATGCAGGGTTAAGACGATTAGCAGGATATGTCATATTATCGGGCCTTCTTGCCTCCATAGGTGGCAAGGTACTCAAATAAGAGGGGCTATTTTGCACACCCAATGACACACTTGATGCACTGACTAAAAATGTCATTAATTCCATCCAAACGCTCTACAACTCATCCGTTACAACCCGCCAACAGCCGCGGACTGCACAGCTGCACAGGTTTCACATGTTACACATCACAGAACCCAAAAAGCTCTTTGCCCAAATACCTCGCCGACAATAACAAATCGCCTATCACTTTCCAAACACACACGACACTTTAATGTTTGAAAAAGTCTGTTTTGTAGATTCTTAGCTCTTCAATTGAGTCTCGAATATCATCTAAAGCTAAATGAGCACTTTTTTTGGTCACCTTTTTTAATAGGCCAGGATTCCAATACCTGGCTAGCTCTTTCACTGTACTGACATCCAAGTTTCTATAGTGAAAATAGGCCTCCAACGTTGGCATATACCGATACAAAAAGCGCCGATCCTGGCCGATGCTGTTGCCACAAATCGGGGAGCTATTCGGCGCCACATGTTCTTGTATAAACGCCAACGTCATCGCTTCTGCGCGCTCGGTGGTGATCTCTGAATTCAGCACACGCTCAACCAGCCCTGACTGCGTATGATGCTGCGTATTCCACTCATCCATGGCATCCAGCCGGCTTTTCGGTTGATGAATCGCCAACACAGGCCCATCAGCCACATGATTTAACTCGGTATCGGTGATAATGGTTGCCATCTCAATGATCACATCATTATCTGGGTCTAAGCCTGTCATTTCTAGATCAATCCAAATGAGATTTTGGGGGGCATCAGGCATAATGGTTGCTTCCTTTAATTTTCCTATGAACGTATATGACACTCTAATCGAAACAGTGGATCCACAGACACTATGGCAAAAAGACGGCTCACACACAAACAGAAAAATCGAATTAAGCAGAGGCAGCACAACATCGGTCAACGCTGGAAAACCGAGTCAGCTCCTGAAGCGACCGATGAGGAACCGGTTAACCTCACGGGCGATGAAGAGCGCGGTCTGGTGATTGCGCACTACGGCACTCAACTCGGCATATTGACGCACGATGGCTTAGAGCTGCGCTGCCACAAGCTCGCAACAGTACCCGACCTGGTGGCAGGCGATCGGGTTATATGGCGATGCAGTGCTGAAGGGCTGGGCGTCATTATCACACTGCTCCCCAGAACAACCGAATTAAAACGCACAGATAACCACAACAAATTGAAGTTAGTAGCCGCAAACGTTGACACCGCCATCATTGTTTTCGCGCCTAAACCTGCGCCTTCAACCTGGCTGCTCGACACCTACCTTGTTGCCGCAAAAGCCGCCGGCATCACCCCCATTTTACTGCTGAACAAGTATGATTTGGCTCAAACAGAGAATACCTTATCGCCCAGTGATCACTCTGGGAACCATGAGGTCAACGCGTTTGAACTGTTAGAGCGCTATCGTAGCATTGGCTTTGACGCCTACACCTCCTCCACAAAGATCGCGCACGGGCTGGACCACCTCACCACCCTGCTCGAATCAAAATCGGCCATTTTTGCTGGACAATCCGGCGTCGGAAAATCCTCGCTCATCAATGCTCTGCTCGGGAGCGAAGCCAAGGTGGGTGAGCTCTCAACACAGACCGGCTTAGGGCGGCACACCACGGTGATGGCTCAACTCTACTCTATACCAACAGGCGGCCACATCATTGACTCTCCGGGCATTCGCGACTTTAGCTTTACCTCCATCACTCGAGACGATATCGCTGTCGGCTTCCCTGATATCGACCGCTTTCTAGGGCAGTGTAAATTTCGCGATTGCGCGCATCACAATGAGCCAGGGTGCGCATTGATTGAAGCGATCCAGGCTGGGGAGGTTGCCTTTGAGAGGGCCGAAAGCTTTAAGAGGATGATGGCCGAAAATACTGCATCCGAAAAAGGCTTAGGCCGCTAGGCCATCTGCATTCACGCATCGACTTCACTTGTGGTATAACTATGAGTAACCTTTTAGCTAAAGAACATGGACAATATTCGATATGACCCCATCAGCCCCCATTTCAACACTCTCACCCGCCAACACAACAAACAGCACAACGCACGAGGCAACAACCAATACACCCCATCACGACACATTGGCTGATGCCCTGGCACTGCAACAGAAGGCCTACCTCGATGAGCCCAATCCAACACTGACTGCACGCATCGACCGGTTAAAGACCCTTCATCGCTCTATTCACCGCTACAAAAGCCAAATTGTTGATGCCATTCAGCGCGATTGTGGTCAGCGAGCAGAGTCGGAAACACTGCTCGCTGAAATTTCACCCCTGCTAGAAAATATTCAGTATCATATAAAACACCTGCCCAAATGGATGGTGACATCAAAGCGTACAGCGCCCATCGTTCTTGCGCCTGCCAAAGACTATGTGTCCTATCAACCGCTTGGCGTGATTGGCATCATCTCACCCTGGAACTACCCTGCCTACCTCTCAATCGGCCCATTAATTGCGGCGCTGGCTGCTGGGAATCGAGCCATGATCAAAGTGTCAGAGCTGACACCTGAAACCGGCACCATTTTAAAATCGATATTAGAAGAGGCGTTTCCCGCCGATCTTGTACAAGTAATTACCGGCGGCCCTGATGTCGCACACACCTTCAGCCAACTGCCCTTTAACCATATGCTTTTTACGGGCTCAACGTCGATCGGCAAGAAAGTCATGGCCGCCGCCAGTGCAGAAGAGGCGAGCGCATTGCTGGATG
>JAYPBG010000115.1:0-2597 GCA_038124075.1 Gammaproteobacteria bacterium | reverse complement strand
TTTTACGTGCTCCTCGGCGATCGGCAAGAAAGTCAGGGCCGCCGCTGCCAATAACTTAACGCCGGTTACTTTGGAGCTGGGCGGTAAATCGCCTGTGCTCATTGGGTCCGACGCAGACATCCGTTTCACCGCAAAAAGCATTGCTTTTGGAAAGTGCTTAAACGCCGGGCAGACCTGCGTTGCACCTGACTATGTACTCTGCCCAGAAGATCAGCTTACTCACTTTATTGAGCACTTCAAAACACAGGTTAACGAGATGTATCCCTCTGTTGTGCATGGCAACGATTTCACCTCCATCATCAGCGAGGAACACTACAAACGTCTGCTCGCCATAAAAGAGGATGCTCTCTCCAAAGGCGCCAAGATGATCGAAACTCAACAGACAGACAACACTGACCATGGAGCAACCTCTTCTGACAAGCAGCCATCCACCCAACGCACAATGGCACCCACCCTGTTTACTCAGCTCTCAGACGATATGATCATCGCTCAAGACGAAATCTTCGGACCGCTGATGGGTGTCATCACCTACCGCACTCTGAATGAGGCCATTCAATACATTAATCAGCGCCCTCGTCCACTCGCACTCTACTATTTTGGTCATCAACAAGACGATATTGACCGCGTTACTGAACAGACGCACTCTGGCGGCATGGCCATCAATGATACCCTCGCTCACGTTACGGTGGATGATATGCCTTTTGGCGGCATCGGCCCTTCTGGCATGGGACACTACCACGGTAAAGAGGGCTTTTTAACCTTTAGCCATGCCAAAGGCATTTTAAGAAAAGGGCGTTTCAACAGCACACAGCTTATCTACCCCCCCTGGAATAAGCTTGCCCAAAAGCTACTCTTCAAATACTTAATCAAGCCTTTACGCACCCCATGATCTGCAAATGCTCTGTAGGAACACTGGAATTTTGTTATACTGCCGTCACTGCTCAATAGGGTTCGAACAGGTCTCGACCGGCCCTATTGAACAGATGAACAGGCCTATTATGAAAGCTTAATGATCGAACAGCATGAAAACGGCGTCCTTATGACTCAACCCATTCTCTATCCAGGCACTTTTGACCCGATCACGACTGGACATCAAGATTTAGTCGAGCGGGCCTCGCGCATGTTTGACATCGTCATCGTAGCCATCGCGGCCAGCCCAAAAAAACAACCAACCTTCTGCTTAGAAGAGCGCATTGCCCTTGCAGAAGCGTCACTGACGCACCTAGATAACGTTGAAGTCTGCGGGTTTGACGGCCTGCTGATCGATTTTCTGCGCACCAAGAACGCCAATATTGTCTTGCGTGGTTTACGCGCCGTATCGGATTTCGAATATGAGTTTCAATTGGCCAATATGAACCGAAAACTGGCACCTGATATTGAAACACTGTTTTTAACCCCTGCCGAACACCTCTCATACATATCATCGACCCTTGTTAGAGAGATAGCCAGCTTAGGTGGCGATGTCAGCCAATTTGTCTCTCCGGTTGTTCATCAAGCCTTTCTTAATCGAGCCAACTGTTAGAGGAGGTCACAGATTACTATGGCACTTATCATTACCGATGAATGCATCAACTGCGACGTCTGTGAACCAGAATGCCCAAACGGCGCCATCTCTGAAGGTGAAGAGATCTACGTGATCGACCCTAACCTCTGCACAGAGTGTGTGGGACATTACGATGAACCGCAATGTCAGCAAGTCTGCCCGGTCGACTGTATTCCCCTTGACCCAGACCATGTTGAAACGAAAGAGCAGTTACAGAAAAAATATGAGACGCTCATGGCCCAAAATTAGCCTAAGCTCACTGAGGACTGGATTGAGGATTGAGGATTGAGGATTGAGGATTGAGGATTGAGTTTATGAATAGAGTAACGGCTTTATGTTCTTTTTGTTTCATCTTCCTTGTCTTACTCAGTCAGGGCTGCTCGACACCCCCTTCCTCTGGGCCCACACTGCTCCATCTGCAAGAAACCCCCAGCGCAGCCGCCATCGCAAGCGCCCACCCACTGGCGACCGACGCAGGCCTCGAGATCCTGAAAGAGGGGGGCAACGCTTTTGATGCAGCCATTGCTGTTGCCTCTGCACTGGCCGTTGTAGAACCCTACGGCTCCGGCATTGGCGGGGGGGGCTTCTGGCTTCTCTACGAAGCGAAATCAGACCGATACGTTATGGTTGATGCCCGAGAGCGAGCACCCCTGGCGGCCCATAAAGGGATGTACCTCAACAAACAGGGGGAGGTTGATCGAGATTTAGCAACCAATTCGCCATTGAGCGCTGGTATTCCAGGCCAAGTCGCCGCATTTGAGCATATCAGCAATCTCTATGGGACCCTGCCTCTCGCCCGCTCACTCGAGCCCGCTATCCGCTTAGCGGGTGATGGCTTTCCAGTCACTGAGACCTATAATAAGCTGCTCTCTTTCCGCAAAGAGGTTATGCGCCGGTACCCGAAAAGTGCTCGTACATTTTTAGACAAGGGGGCGTTACCAGCAGAAGGCCGCCTGATCATACAGCAGGATCTGCAAAAAACGTTGAAAACCATCGCAAAAATGGGGGGACGATCGTTCTATCAAGGGCAAATCGCCATTGATCTGGTAAACGC
>JAYPBG010000114.1:4751-10263 GCA_038124075.1 Gammaproteobacteria bacterium | reverse complement strand
GCTTTGGGTACCAATGTAAGTTCAGGTATATCGTCTATGAACAGAGCAACCGCCATTGTTGCGGGGAGCGATGGAAATGCACTGGATGCTGGGGATATTGTAATCAATGGTATATCGGTGCAGGCTTCGATCGGCTCTGATGATACGGCTTCAACGCTAGAAGGCAGTTCAAGTGCTATTGCAAAGGTTGCAGCCATCAATAAAGTGAGTGACGCTACGGGGGTGAAAGCGACCGTCAATGCGAACTATGTAGAAGGGAGTACCGGTGTTACAACGAACACGACGAGTGTTGATTTGACTATAAATGGCGTGCAATTTGTGCTGAACAGTAACTCAACGATCAGCGAGACTCAGAATTTAGAGATGACAGCCGCTGCGCTTAATGCTGAGTCTGGTGTTACGGGAGTGCGTGCTGTCGCAGGTACCTATGCGTCACAAGGCATTACTTTGATAGCGGATGATGGGCGAAACATAGCAATAGGCAGTACGTCTGCTACGGCCGATGCTGATGCGCAGGCATTTGGTATCATCTCTTCAGGGACGTCAGCGACCGCCGAGGCAGATGTCTATCTGGGGACTTATACGTTGGTCAGTGAATCGGGGTCTGATATTGTTGTCTCATCCGATACGGGTAATATTGATAATGCTGGGTTTGAAGAGGGTACATTCAGCGGGGTAAATTCCGGTGTCGTCAGTGATGGTGGCGCCACTAGTGGTCCTTCAGTCTTGGCAACGGGGGACCTGGTCATTAATGGTGTTACGGTCGGTGCTACATCCAGCAATTTGGACACCAGTTCTCAGACGTTTAAAACCTCCAGTGCAATCGCAAAAGCAGCGGCTATTAATTTGGTGAGTGAGAGTTCAGGTGTGACCGCTGAGGTCGTTGCAAACCGGCTCTATTCAGGCACAATTGTTGAAACATCATTATCCACCAATATGACCATCAATGGTGTCTCTGTTGCCATTTCATTTAGCTCATTGGATGATGTTGATGTGAAGCTAAATACCATTATTGATGCTATAAACGGTGCCAGTAATGCGACAGGTGTCCGTGCAGAGACATTAGATGGTGACAGTTTTACTTTGATTGCAGACGATGGCCGTAATATCGCCTTGACTAATAACGGTTCTGTGATGCATGAAATCAATAACCTGACCTATGTGAGTGCTGTCGCGCTCAGTTCAGGTGGCGATATAACGCTATCTTCATTGACAACCGACATTTCGAACAGTGGTTTCAAAGTAGGTGAGTATGGTGGCGGTACCAGCGGTACACTGCTTAAAGATCTGGATATTTCAACGGTATCAGGTGCTAACGATGCGATTGTGGCCATCGATAATGCACTTGAGACAGTAGCCACCATCTCGGCTCAGCTGGGTGCGGTTCAGAACCGTTTTGACAGTGTTATCTCTAACCTGCAATTGAGAGCTGAAAATCTCTCAGCTGCAAACTCGCGAATTACGGATGCAGACTTCGCAGCAGAAACGGCTAAGCTGACGAAAGCTCAGGTATTACAACAGGCCGGTATCTCTATCTTAGCTCAGGCGAACTCGAGACCACAGCAGGTACTGTCACTGCTCGGATAGGTAGAGTACATGATAAGGATGCATAATTAAGGCCTATGAGTAAGCCGTAATTATAAGCCTATAAAAGGAAGCAAAAAAAGATTCAGGGATAAAAACCTGGATCTTTTTTTTTGAGGACTGGCCTATTGGGGCTATCCTAATAAGAGCAGCGTGTTAGCCAATAAGACGCTTAAGGCAGCATAGGCTAAAAAGGCATTATTTGTGCATGGTGTAAAGAGTGTATTCTAAGCATGTGAATTTAGCGTATGTAAGTTAAGAGTATGTAAGTTAAGAGTATGTTTCGTCGTGTCCAGTATATCCTCCGTTGGTATTGGTTCAGGTGTGTTAACAAGTGACCTTATCGATAAGTTAGCCTCTGCTGAGCGAGAGCCTACTGAGTTGCGCTTAGATATTAAAGAGGAGGAGGTCTCTTTAAAGTTAACCGATATGGGGCGTATCAAGAGCGCGCTCTCTGATCTACGGATTGAAGCGCGTGTGCTGGATAACCCGCAAGCGCTGCAGGGTCGTACAACCTCTTCGAGCAGCAGTGATGTGGCTATATCTGCAGAAGATGGCGCCTCGCTGGGTACTCATGAAGTAGAAGTGACTAATTTGGCGGAGGCGCATGTACTCTCATCAGCCTTTACCTTGACAGATTCGGATACCACCGGTGTGGGCACTGGCACATTAACCATCAGCGATGGTACAACATCAGCTGACTTAGAGTTTACCAGTGCAAACAATACCCTTGATGGTATTGCTAAGGCGATCAATGATGTGAGTGGATTAAACATAACGGCAACCGTAATCAATACATCTGGATCAAATTACCGATTAATGCTGACGTCCGACGAAACAGGTACGGCAAATGCTATGACGCTCTCCGTGTCGAATGATGGGGATACCGTTAATACAGACAACAGTGGTCTCTCTCGTCTTACTAATCTCAACATGACCACCAGTAATGCGGCAGAGGATGCTGCATTTACCTTAAATGGTGTTGCGATTACTCGCTCTGAGAATACGGTGAGTGATGTGCTGACCGGTGTCACCTTTACTTTTACAGGAGAGACAACCTCTGCAGCAACGGTGTCCATCGGACAGGATAATACAACCGTCTCTGATCGAATTGCAGATTTTGTTGATAAATACAATGCGTTTAAAGAGATCGTGAATGAGGTTACAGCGTATGATGTGGATACGCAGGAGGGTGGTTCACTGTTAGGCAATGCGTCGTTGCAGATGGTGGATCGTCAGATCAATAATCTCTTTGGGCAGTCTGTTATAGGCCTTTCAACGGCATCGGTGCGCTCGTTAACAGAGTTAGGCATCACTACCGATGCCGAAACAGGGCTGCTAAGCTTTAATGCTTCTACTTTTGAGTCTGTTCTGGCCAGCTCAGAAGAGGATGTGGCAGCTCTTCTGGGTGAGCAAGGGTCAACGACGGACAGTCAGGTAACCTTTATCAGTGCAAACGATGATACGTCAGCAGGCACTTATGATCTTAATGTCACCCGCCTTGCGACACAGGGGCAGTATGTGGGGGATGTGGATCTCTCAGGTGGCTTGACTATTGATGCCGATAACGATACCTTCAAAATTAAAGTGGATGGCGTGACTTCTGGTACGATTACGCTCACGCAAGCGGCCTACAACAGCGCTGATTTAGTGACTGAACTTCAGACACAGATCGATGCTGATTCTCAGCTGTCCAGTAATGGTGTTTCTGTTACTGTGGCGATGGATGACAATAATTATCTTACCTTTACTTCAAACAGCTATGGTTCTAACTCTACGGTAACGTTTGATACCTTGGATACGGACACAGCAGTGGATTTTGGTTTAAGTGGAGCGTTTGTAGGCAATGTGGATGTCTCAGCAGGCGTGACCATCGATGCGGATAACGACACCTTTCAAATCAGTGTGGATGGTACAACGTCAAATACGATTACACTGACGCAAAACAGCTACACCAGTGCAGCTCTGGCCGCAGAGATGGAGGCCCAAATTAATGCAGATACAATTTTAACGGCAGCGGGGAAGAGTGTTGCGGTCACCATTGATGCGAATAACTATATTAAGATCACATCAGCCAGTGAAGGTACAATCTCTTCTGTTAACATTACAACGATTGATACTGATTCTGAGTCTGAGTTGGGCCTGTTAGACCGGTCTGGTGGAGGCGGAGTCGATGTAGCCGGTACCATCAATGGTGCTGAAGCCACAGGGAGTGGACGGCGGCTTAAAGGAATGGAGGGAGATGCTTCTGAAGGTATTACAGTCGATGTTCTGGGTGGCACTACTGGTAGCCGAGGTACGGTGACCTATGTGAGAGGTATTGCAAATAATTTGGTGGATATGATCAACTCATATTTAACACAAGATGGTGCTATTGCAGGCAGTATTGATGGTTATAATGATACCTTGGTAGAGATTGACGAGGATCGCATCGAACTGGATGAGCGAATTGATTCACTGACGGCGCGTTTAGCACGACAGTTTACGGCTATGGATATTATTATTTCTCAACTGAAGACAACAGAAGCGTTTGTTAAAGACCAGTTGGCTATGCTCAATGGTACGTCCAACAATGATGGCTAGTACAATCGAATTTATAACCCATAATACAGCTTTATGGGTTATACGTTATGGTATGTGAGTTATAAAATGTAAGGGGATCGATATGAAGGGATTAAATGAGTATCAGAAGATAAATAATGAGTCGAGTGTGTTGGGCGCGGACGATCACCAGCTGATCACGCTGCTGTTTGATAAGGTGCTTGAGTCGATTACTGTCGCGAAAGCGAATATAGGCAGTGAGCGCTATGATGTCAAAAGTAAAGCCATTAATAAAGCTATTGAGGTGATCGGTGGCCTGCGTGAGTTTCTTGATTTAGAGAAGGGGGGTGAGATTGCATTGCGTTTTGAGCAGCTCTATGAGTGGTCTGAGCGGACACTGTTTGCCGCCACAAGAGACAATGATGTCATCAAGCTTGATCAAGTTGACGAGGTAATCCGAAATCTTCGCGAAGGTTGGGTTGGGATCAGGGATCAAGTCATCACAGAGGAGAATAAAAAGGAGGTTCAATCCGCACCCTAGTGCTCTCATGCCCTTGAGTTTGTCTTCTTAAGCACCTAGATGCAAAACAGCTAGGTGCTGCCTTTTCTCTACTGTCTCCCTCCTTACCTTCGTATCTCTGTGTTATGTTGTTCTCTTCTTTTTGCTTGTCAAGCAGCTATATTTATTGTGGTTATTATTTAGTGATTATACTGCTGCGCATAAATGAAAAAGATTGCCGTTTTTTTTGGCATCATAATTGCTCTTTTCACTGATAATTGAAATTTATTTTTATTAGTCAGTCATTCTGCCTGATATTTTTGAATGAATAACTAAGCAGTGAGTGTCATAGGCCTTACTGAGTATGTATAAAATCGGTATGGTGAAAATAATATAGGAGAGCAAAGATGGCCCAGATCATTAACACAAATATTGCATCGATGAATGCGCAGAGAAATTTGAACCGATCACAGCGTGACAGTGATACGGCTCTGCAGAGGCTCTCATCAGGACTTCGGATCAACAGTGCAAAAGATGATGCAGCTGGGCTTGCCATCTCCTCACGTTTTGATACACAGATCAGGGGCTCTAACCAAGCCATTAGGAATGCTGGGGACGCGATTTCGCTCTCTCAAACAACGGAAGGGGCGTTAAACTCAATCTCGAATGCACTTCAGCGTATTCGAGAACTTTCGTTGCAGTCTGCAAACGATACAAACACAGCGCTCGATCGAAAAGCATTACAGGAAGAGGTCTCTCAGCTTAAAGAAGAAATTAAAAGCATTGCAGAGACAACCAACTTTAATGGACGAAAAATTCTGGATGGTTCATTTAAAAATGCGACGTTTCAGGTGGGTAGTAATGTAGGGGATACCATCAGTTTCAGTA
>JAYPBG010000114.1:469-4741 GCA_038124075.1 Gammaproteobacteria bacterium | reverse complement strand
GCTTTGGGTACCAATGTAAGTTCAGGTATATCGTCTATGAACAGAGCAACCGCCATTGTTGCGGGGAGCGATGGAAATGCACTGGATGCTGGGGATATTGTAATCAATGGTATATCGGTGCAGGCTTCGATCGGCTCTGATGATACGGCTTCAACGCTAGAAGGCAGTTCAAGTGCTATTGCAAAGGTTGCAGCCATCAATAAAGTGAGTGACGCTACGGGGGTGAAAGCGACCGTCAATGCGAACTATGTAGAAGGGAGTACCGGTGTTACAACGAACACGACGAGTGTTGATTTGACTATAAATGGCGTGCAATTTGTGCTGAACAGTAACTCAACGATCAGCGAGACTCAGAATTTAGAGATGACAGCCGCTGCGCTTAATGCTGAGTCTGGTGTTACGGGAGTGCGTGCTGTCGCAGGTACCTATGCGTCACAAGGCATTACTTTGATAGCGGATGATGGGCGAAACATAGCAATAGGCAGTACGTCTGCTACGGCCGATGCTGATGCGCAGGCATTTGGTATCATCTCTTCAGGGACGTCAGCGACCGCCGAGGCAGATGTCTATCTGGGGACTTATACGTTGGTCAGTGAATCGGGGTCTGATATTGTTGTCTCATCCGATACGGGTAATATTGATAATGCTGGGTTTGAAGAGGGTACATTCAGCGGGGTAAATTCCGGTGTCGTCAGTGATGGTGGCGCCACTAGTGGTCCTTCAGTCTTGGCAACGGGGGACCTGGTCATTAATGGTGTTACGGTCGGTGCTACATCCAGCAATTTGGACACCAGTTCTCAGACGTTTAAAACCTCCAGTGCAATCGCAAAAGCAGCGGCTATTAATTTGGTGAGTGAGAGTTCAGGTGTGACCGCTGAGGTCGTTGCAAACCGGCTCTATTCAGGCACAATTGTTGAAACATCATTATCCACCAATATGACCATCAATGGTGTCTCTGTTGCCATTTCATTTAGCTCATTGGATGATGTTGATGTGAAGCTAAATACCATTATTGATGCTATAAACGGTGCCAGTAATGCGACAGGTGTCCGTGCAGAGACATTAGATGGTGACAGTTTTACTTTGATTGCAGACGATGGCCGTAATATCTCCTTGACTAATAACGGTTCTGTGATGCATGAAATCAATAACCAGACCTATGTCAGTGCTATCGCACTCAGTTCTGGGGGCGATATCACGCTCTCGTCACTGACGTCAAATATCTCAAACAGTGGCTTTAGGATGGGTGTCTACGGAGGTGGAGAGAAAGGGACTTTGTTGAGAGATATCGATATCTCTACGGTATCAGGGGCAAATGATGCAGTGATTGCAATTGATAATGCCCTGCAATCGGTTGCCACCATTGCCTCGCAACTGGGTGCGATTCAAAACCGCTTTGAGAGTGTTATCTCTAATCTGGAGCTAAGGGCGGAGAACCTGTCGGCTGCAAACTCACGGATCACAGATGCCGATTTTGCCGCAGAGACGGCGGTTCTTACCAAGACGCAAGTGTTACAACAGGCCGGTATATCGATTTTGGCGCAGGCAAATTCAAGGCCACAGCAGGTGTTGTCATTGTTGCAAGGGTAAAGCCATGATTGATCTGTTCGGCGTGTTTCATTAGGAGAGTCTGTTATGGGGTTACAGGGTGCCGCACAGATCGATGCGCAACTCGATGAGGCGCTCTTGGAGGTCGATGCCGCTGTTGAACAGCTGGCGTATACAGCAGCTTTTGAGAAGGTTAAACAGCTGATTGCTCAATACCCCGAGCACTACATTGTCTATTTTAAGCTGGGCTTTGTGTTGATCAAGATGGGGGAGTTGGATCCTGCAACGGCAGCGTTAGAGCATGCATTGACATTAAATCCTAATGCCGCCAATGTCGTCTTGATGTTGGGGGGTATCTACTTCAGTCAGCGTAAACTGGATCAAGCGCTGGCCTGTTTTGAATCAAAAGTGGAGCAGCTGCAGCTGCCCGAAATCTACCGCAGCATTGGAAATATATACCACGCTCGTTCTAATTTGGATGCAGCTGAAAAAAATTACCGGAAAGGTCTACAAAAAAATCCTCGCTTTACCGATATGGTGCTGGACCTTACACAGCTCCTTCTTGCAAAAATTGTCTATCAAGTGCGAGTGCAACCCGAATGGGTCTCCGAAGCGTTTATGCTCTGTGACCAAGCCTTGGCGCATCATCACTCTACCTCGATGGGACGCGCTTATAAATTAAAAGCCGATCTTTTCAAAATGATAGACCGCCCCTGCGAGGCGGCTGACTGTTACCGCCAAGCGATTCAATTGGGCTTTGACGATTCGGCGACGCACAGCAATTTGAGCACCGTCTTATTGGCACAAGGTCTCTTTTATGAGGGGTATCAGGAGTGCGGTTGGCGCTGGAATTTGGAAAATTATGATTATGGTAATAGCTTTGCGCCGAAAGGGTTGACCCAACCTGAGTGGAAAGGTGAGGTTATGCCGGGGCGCACATTGCTGGTCAAGCCTGAGCAGGGGTTGGGCGATCAAATCATGCTGCTTCAGCTGCTGTTGCCACTGGTGGAGCAGGGGATGCAGGTGGTTTTTTACAGTGAACAGCGCCTATGGTCGATACTGGGGCGCTCCATGCCGAGCATCACAATTACGGGACCGAATCATCCAGATAAAAAGAGGTTGCTTGAGCAGACCGACTATCAGACCTACATGTTGGAGTTGATCTACTATCTTAAGGTCGATCCGAACACCTATCTTGGGCCCAAGCGCTATTTTATCAGTGACCCTGAGCGCTTCAAGCCTGTAGATCAGCGGTATGAACGTTTAGCACTAAGCAAAGATATAAACTCAGATGTGAACCCGCACGTAAATAAGCACATAAACAGACGCATAAAAGTCGGTATTGCGTGGAAGAGTAAAAGCAACACCTACGGTGAGCGAAAGACCGTACCGCTTGATCTCTGGAAACCGATCTTTGAGCTGGAAAATCTACAATTTATCTCTATTCAGTACGGTGATATTGAAGAGGATCTGCATGAAGCGAAAGCGCTGTTTGGCGTGGATATTTTTTGTGATGAGACGATTGATCCTGTTAAGGATCTGGAGGGTGGGCTTGCGCAGTTGGATGCGTTGGATCTGATCATATCGGTCTCAAATGCGGGCGCTCATATGGCCGCCGCATTGGGGAAGCCGACCTGGCTGCTGCTCTCCTGTGCGCCCTTGTGGCACTGGCTGCATGAGCGCAGAGACTCTATTTGGTACCCCAGTGTCCACCTCTATCGACAGAAACGGTTAGAGGATTGGCAGAGTGTGATGTCTGATGTGGCACAGGATTTACAAGCGTTTGCTGACGAGCTCGCTGCGGAGCCAAGGGGTGAGGGGTGAGACAGTGCTGGGTAAGAGATAAGAGATAATAAGGTTAGAGATAATAAGGTTAGAGGATCAGAGTATGATTAAAGTATTTGTGGGGTATGACCGGCGTGAACCCGTTCTATTCTCTGTGTTATCACACAGTATACACAGTCACGCCACTCAGCCCGTCTCCATTACACCGCTGATTCTCTCAGAGCTTCAGCAGGTCTATCGTAGAGAGGCCTCTTCGCTGCAGTCAACGGAGTTCTCTTTTTCACGGTTTCTGGTCCCCTATCTGTGTGACTATCAAGGTTGGGCGCTCTTTTTGGATAATGATATGATTGTTCAATCCGATCTGACAGAGCTTTGGAATTTACGTGATGAGCAATATGCTGTTATGTGTGTTAAACATAATCATAACCCGACTGAAGAGCGCAAATTTAGAAACTCGGTGCAGACGCGTTATGAGAAGAAGAACTGGTCGAGTGTCATGCTCTTTAATTGCGCTAAATGTAAAGCGCTGACGGTTGATTATGTGAATGAGGCATCAGGCTTAGCGTTGCATCAATTTAAATGGTTGGAGTCTGATGACTTAATTGGTGGGTTACCGGGTCGCTGGAACCATCTGGTCGACTATGACCCTGATCGCGAGGATATTGATCTGCTCCACTACACCAGTGGGGGCCCCTATTTCGAAGAGTATAAAGAGTGTGGTTATGCTCAGGCGTGGATAAAGGCGAAAGAGGCTATGTTGCAGGTGGGTGTGAAGGTCGATTGAACTCGCTTCGTACCCATGCCTAAGCGGCGATAGGCGCGTTTAAATCGATAACAGATCAAAGTTCGGAAACCAGAGTGAGGCGCCCTTGTGATCTGTTGACCAGCGAAAATCATAAGGCTTGGTTAAAAACAGCGTGGCCTGTTTACCCAGACCGG
>JAYPBG010000114.1:0-459 GCA_038124075.1 Gammaproteobacteria bacterium | reverse complement strand
CGTAAAAATGCATGTTGGCATTGCTGACCCCCATATAGTGATCCAGCTCATTGAGCAGCGCCAAGAGTTCAACAGGTTGTGTATAGTAGGCTGATGCGTCGATGGCATACGCTCCGTACTCTCCATTCTTTTCATAATACCTTCCATACTCTGTCTGCACTCTGTTAAGCAGAGCGCTGCTGACGGTGCGCTGCAAAATAAAGAGTGAACCTGGCGCTCTATCCTGATGCTCTTCACCCTGATTTCCACCTGTTTTCTGTAGTAAGACCTTCATTGCGGCTTCGATGTTCACCGATTTTTCGGGCGTTCCCATTTTATTGAGAACACCCGCTTCGAAGGTGATGCCGATCCAGGGCCGAGGGTATCTGTTGAGCAGCGAGCGTATCTTTTCGGTTGCGTAGGGAGGGGGCGTTAACGGCAGGGGCTTAGGTAGGGTAGGCAGGGTATTGTGTTTGTCGC
>JAYPBG010000113.1:8522-10264 GCA_038124075.1 Gammaproteobacteria bacterium | reverse complement strand
TTTATATCCGTTGCTGCCTCAGCCTCTCCCGTCTCCCCTCCCTGCACGTTTGTTTTATCTTCAGGCTCGTTTGGTGAATATGAGATAGGGATATCGAAATAGAAGCGGCTCCCAAAACCCAAAGAACTCTCCACCTTAATCGCTCCACCCATGGCTTTCACAATACGCTGAGAGATGGTAAGCCCCAAACCGGTTCCTCCATATTTCCGAGTGGTGGAGCTGTCCGCTTGAGTGAAAGGATCAAACAGCGTTGACATTTTCTCAGAAGAGATACCAATGCCGGTATCGATCACCTGGATAAGCACTTTCTGTTCTGGTTCACTGCATTTTACCGAGAGCGTAACGTCGCCACCATCGCAAAATTTAATCGCATTATTCAATAAGTTCATCAGAACCTGCTTCAATCGTAAACGATCACCATAGATCTCAATACTGTTTTGATCATTAAATAGAAGATGCAGCCTGCACCCTCTCTCTTCACTGATCTTTTCAAACATATCTTCAAGCTCATCCAGCAGCCCACCCAGTCTAAACATGTGTGGGTCCAATACCAAGTGATCCTCTTCTATTTTTGAGAAATCTAGTACATTATTAATCATATCCAGCAATGTTTTTGATGAGGCCGATATTTTATTGAGACACTGCGCAACATCACCTGCCTCAACTTTTCTCTTTAAAATATCCGTATAACCAACAATGGCATTCATCGGTGTGCGCAGCTCATGTGACATGGTTGCTAAAAAGCGGCTTTTTGCGTAGTTGGCCGCCTCCGCTCGCTTCTGCGCCGTACCGGCCTGCTCTCGTGCTTCAACGGTTTCAGAAATATTGACACCATAGATATTCATAAATCCAAACCGAGAGACACCGCGCAAAGCAAACTGATACCAAGCATCGCCATACTGCATGATCACCTGTTCACAGCGGTCCTCATCGATCATGGAGTTTAGGTAACTTAATTCGCAGAACGCAAATAGGTCATCCAACTTATGAGGGTGCAGGCTCTCCTGCGTCATTCCTAGCAGCTTTTTTGCAGGCTGATTTGCTAATCCAACACACGCCTCTCGATCAACACGCAATACCGGGCTTGGGTTATATTCAGCAAACAAGGCAATGGCCTCAAACTCTTTCGATTTCTCAACAAGCATCCGATTCGACTCTTTTAGATCAAACAGCGCTTTTGATAAGTGAGCGGCCATAAAATCAAACGACGCTCCAAGCTCACCTATTTCATCACGCCGCTTTAGCGCAATACGAACATCATGCTCCCCTTCAACGAAACGGCGGTTTGCTGTTAAGATTCGATTGATCGGTGTAATAAAACCTCGAATAAAAAAGTGAGCCAATATGGCACCAAACAGTGCCGCCAAAAGTGCACTCAGCAAAAAATCCCTTCTCATTAAGGCTAATCTTTCTTTATAGAACTCAATTGTTCGATCGGCCTGAATGATACCCGCCACTGAACCATCATCCATTTTAATGGGAGCCGCCGCCGTTATCCAATGGCCCTCTGAATCTTCATAAATACCGCTCGTTGCAGCCTCTCCTTTCAATACCCGCTCATGAAAGGTCTGTATCTCAATTAAGGCACCGGTGAAATAATCGCCTTTTTTGTTCGTATCGGTCATGACCACAAACTCCAACGCTCCATCCGTCATTGAGGGCCTAAGCGTATACATTGGACTTAAACCAGGATGACGCTTAAAATCATTGGCGTCACTGCTGTTTGCAAGCAACTGCTGAAT
>JAYPBG010000113.1:0-8512 GCA_038124075.1 Gammaproteobacteria bacterium | reverse complement strand
CCTAGCTCTGAATCAAAAAAAATGTCTTCATGCTGATCTGCGTCAATCATCACCGCAACCGTCTGCACGACGCCCAACAACTCTTGCGCTAAAAGATTTTCAAGGTCTGCTTTTTCAGCTTGATAGAGGATATAGGCGCACAGCGATAAGGTGATCGCGATAATGCCAATAGTATAGAGCAGTAGTTTTAGATAGAGTCCCGATCTAATGTTCATATAGAGTGCAAATACTACCGAGCCACCATAGCTGATGCCTTATTATTACAATGATTTTTTACATGTTTTTTTATAGTCATACCTCTTATATTATAGATTGAATATTCAACCTCTTGGATTATATTTACCCCTGCGTACATGGCTTTTCATCTTCATGCCTCCTATGCCGCACGCCAAAAAGCCACTGTTCGGTACTGTTTTTAGCGCTCTATAGAGTACTAAAAAAGTAAATTTATAGCGCCATATTCGGAATTGACCTAGACTAGAACAATATTATCAGAGCTTTTTTATAGCTTTTTATAATCAGTGGTTTTCCCTATTCGAGTCAGCTCGAGCACTTAAGGTCATGACAAGAGATAGATGCATAAAAGCGAGACACAAAAAGAGGCTACGCACACCGATCAACACTCACTGGATTTTCAGCTGGAGCGCCTATGCACTCAAAAGGATCCGAAAGAGACGTTTGAACTACACCACACTCTTAATCTGTCTACTCCTGCTGCACCCATATCATACATCTGTCGCTGAAGAGCCTGACTGGGGTCTCTACAACGCGCTTTTAAAAGAGCACACCTCGGTAGAGAAACGCCGAGGTGTCACTTTAACATGGATCAATTACAGTGCGCTTAAAAAGAGCGGACAATTTAACGCTTTGTTATCTATGTTAGAAAGCTACCCACTGTCGAAGCTGACCACGCCAGAATAGAAAATGAGCTTCTACATTAATGCCTACAATATTTTTGCGATTCACTTGGTACTGAGTGAATGGCCTGTTGAGAGCATTAAAGAGGTGGGCCCTTTCTACTTACCCGTTTGGCGCGTTAAGGCTGGTCAACTGGATCATACGCCCGTCACATTACACCATATTGAACACCAAGTGTTACGCCCAATGAAGGACCCTCGTATCCATATGGCCATAGTATGCGCCTCCATCAGCTGCCCGGACTTACGCAACGAAGCCTATACGGCCGCAGCATTGGATCAACAACTTGACGATCAAACAGAGCGGTTTCTTAAGAACCCAGAAAAAGGGATCAGACTTTCAGAAGGCCATATTTCACTATCAAAAATTTTTAGCTGGTTTGAGGATGACTTTCAAGACTTTGATGGCCCATTAGGTTTTATCTCAAACTATATTGAACTTCCTTTAATTGAGCAGCCGCTTCACACTGTAGAGTATATGTTCTTAGACTATGATTGGAAACTAAATGGCGACTAGCGTAACGAATGCCTTAGATCACGCTTATTAAAAAAAATCTACGCTGTTTGACAAATGATAGGCATCATCTAGCCTCATAAACATAGTGGCACTTTCTGAAGGAGCAACTAAAAGACAGGACTACAAGAAAGGACGAAGGAACAAGGTAAAGGAACAGGATCAAGGAACTGCATATGATATCTTCTTCAGCACAACTCATTCGATTAATGGTAGGCAGTGCATGCCTGATGTGCACAACGCTTGGCTGGGCTTCTGGTGCATTTAATCCTTCCGCACCGGGCCCTGTAAACGCCCAATTCACTCAAGGTAAAAATCTGGTGACCGGTAGAACAGGTGAGGCGCAATGTGTGGAGTGCCACGGGATGGAAAATAAGTTTAAACGTGGGGCACTGAAAAAACTGGGTACCCCTATCTCACAGAAGATCACCAATTGCGAAAGTCACACCCCGTGTTTCAATAGCAGCCTATCCTCACAACAGCTGTCTGCAATCGACACCTACTTTAAGCGGCGCTATCGACTTAAATAGAGATATCGACAAGAGAAACGAACAGGCCAGCAAACGTACAGCACAACGATATAAAGCGATATAAAGAGTCTCACTATGGTATATGTTAACAATCTATCTCATTTTCTCATGGGCGCCCCTAGCACCATGATGACAACGGCAGCAACACTTTCTCTCTTAATGAGCTGTGCCAACACAGCCATAGCAAACACACCCTGGGTCATGGAGGCCGAGAGCTCGAGCCTCTATTACAGCTTTGTTTCGGAAGCCTTTGATGAAAAGTATCTCGGTGAAGAGGATGCCACCTCAATCGCAGATATTGAGCAGACCACACACTGGATTCACTATTTCTACGGATTAAATGAACGCCTCACCCTCTCTGTACAAACCGGGTATACCCAGTCAGAGTGGGATGGCAGTGACTATGAGTACTCAGGGCGTGCGGACAGCCGACTGGGCGCCACGTACGAATGGATGAATCAGTTTGTTGATGAGCGCGCCTGGACTGTTTCACTGTATGGTGCGCTTACCTTGGCGGGCACCTATGAGCGAGGAGCTCCCGGTCGACCTCATGCACCGGGCGATGGCGCAGACGGCGTCGAAGCCGCTCTGTTAGCCGGTCGTCAAATCAGCGAAACGATCTCAACGCAGGCCACATTTGGGCTTAGACTGAGAGGGGATGATGTGCCTGACGAGATCTATTATGGCGGCGCCTTCCATTTTTCACTCTCCTCGCAATTAACAGGCTCCCTCGCCTTTGATGCCATCAGAGCACTGGACGGATCGGACATCCCTAATCATGGAGGTGAATTCCATAAGACACATGAAGACCGTGCAACACTGGATGCCGTCCTCTCCTATAACCTTGCGGGCTTCACCTTGATCGGAGGTTATGCTCAAGTCATTGACATCAGCGGTATTGCAGAGACCCGTAATACCGGAAAAAGTGAGATCCTACACTTTTCAATCGGATATCACTATTGATGGCTCTGTCTGGGTCGTTCATTATTAGATGTATTCGATGTATTAGATGCATGGAGTGGTAGAACGGCCTCTTTCAAGTGCACACTGGCTCATCCCAACGGGCCTGCTCAGCCTGCTCGGCTATCTGTTTATCTGCTTAAATTCACGCGCCTTTGGCGCGTTCACACTCCCGCTCCTGATCGGCGTGATCACCTACCTCTCTCTTGTCTGGTGGGCCGCTCTGCGCGCTCTCCACTCTGAGCCCACCCCCAGAAGATTACCTCACAAAAGGGCGATTCTTTTTTGGGCCGTGATGTTTCGCCTTATAGGCTTCGTCACCTACCCCCCGATGGAAGATGACTTTATCCGATACCTATGGGATGGGTATGCTAATGCCCACCTGGGTGGCGCTTACGCAACAACCCCTGCTGATTTTTATGGTTTAGATACGATTAAAGAGGAGATGACGCTGATTCTAGATCGCGTCAGCTACTCAGACGTACATACCGTTTACGGCCCCATCTGCCAACTCCTCTTCACCCTCGCCCACCTGATATCCCCCGGCAATATTTTTGCACTCAAATTCATATTACTTATATTTGATCTTTCTGCTCTGCTTATTTTATATAAACTGTTAACGCACAGAGCGTTGCTGTTAATAAGCTGGTGCCCACTGATGGTGTTTCAGTTTTCGGTGAGTGCGCACGTTGAAATGGTTGGCTTAACCTTTTTAGTCAGCGCCATCGCACTTTCACTCAGTCCAAAAGCACTCAATCCTCACTCACTCAATTCTCAAAAGCGATTATCTAAAAACAGCAATAGGGCTCATCTATTCATTTCGGTATGCTTAGCGTTTGCTGTAACCTCGAAAGTGACAGCACTGTTGGCGGTACCTTATTTCATCACCCACTGGAAACGCTGCTTCTGTTTTTTGTTCACCCTCATCGCTATCTACATCATCGGCTTTTATCTCTGCTCTGGCTTACCCTTAGGCCTCATGGCCATGGCCGAGCATTGGCAATTTAACGCACTCTTGCACGATATTCTACAGCGCTTTATCGATCGTGATCTTGCCAAAAGCATCGTGCTTGCGCTTTTCATCCTCATATACGTTTTACTCTACCTACGCGTCAAGCCTTGGCAGCAGAAAGAGGGGAATCCAGAGGGAAATAATGGAACTAAAGAAGGTGAGAAAAAAAGAGAACGGGAGATAATGGGCTCATTGACCTGGTCCTATGCGGCGTTCATGCTCCTCAGCCCAGTGCTCAACCCATGGTATTGGAGCTGGGTCTGCGTGGTGGCGGCGTTCACCGAAGAAAAGTGGCCGTGGATCATCAGCTCAATACTGTTTATCAGTTACGGACACGGCCTGAATTTACCCGCATGGCCTACCGCACTGGGGCTCTACGAGATTCCTGCCATGGTGCTCTATTGCGAGTATCTGGTTATCATCGCCATTATCGGCTTCGCTATAGCCAAAAGAGCGCACCGTTAATCAAAAACGCTTATAAACGGCCTTGCGTGTGCGGATTCAATCGACCCACACATTTTCTAACACATTTTCTAACAAAAAACCTCGCAATGGTGGAGAGTATCTTATATCCCGCACCCAAGGTGCCGCTGAGGGTGCCACTGATTTTCGACGCGCCTATGGAGGCACGCGTCGTGACAGGCACCTCCTGCACCCATAACCCCTCTTCGACCGCTTTGAGCTGCATCTCAATAATCCAACCAAAGGTCTTATCCAGCGGTGCCAAATGTTTATAGCGATCAAAGCGTATTGCTCTAAAAGGGCCCAAATCTGAAAACTGCGTACCAAAGAGGCGATTAATCAAATAAATCGATAACCTGTTCCCCCATTGCTGGTGCAGCCACATAGCGTGGGATGCGATCTGTCCGCGCAATCGACTGCCTACACACAGATCCGCACCCGATGCCATCACATCCAATAACAAAGCAATATCCGATATTACTTCAGCACCGTCAGCATTAATGAAGAGCAGGATATCGGTCTCTTCTACCGCATCGATCGCTTTTGCGCAAGCATAACCATATCCTCGCCTTGGCTCTTGAACAACGGTCACACCGCACTGCTTTGCCACCAGAAAGGTATCGTCGGTTGATCCGTTATCACAAACAACGATCTCCTGACAATCAACCCCCAATGGCCAATCATACGTTTGAACAGCCTTTAAAATACCTGCCAAATGACCGCCTTCATTCAGCGCAGGGATAATAACCGTCACTTTGAGTCTATCCATTGTCCGCACCGTGCGCGCTCCTTCGCCGACTTTCGCCTTCCCTTATTAGCAGTGTAGGTCAAAACCCTATATTCGGCTTCGCATGCAACATCTCATCTATCCGCCTGATGCTTGGGCTTATTTAAGCCATTGAGTAACTCCATTACCACTAAAAGTCTTCCCACTCATCCTCTTGTGGGTTACCTTGGTACGGCTTTAAAGGCGATCTAACCGGTTCTCCCGCCGAAACACTGAAACCGGTGCCCCCCATCAGCGATTGCGCCGATGCGGCCTCATCATACATGGTATCACCACCGACCACCTGATCGCCTAATTTGAAGAAGGACATCTGTGTTATAAGATTTCCAGCAAGCTCCGACATAGCGCTGCTGGTGGCCGTGGTCTGCTCGACCAGTGCAGCATTTTTCTGCGTCGAGAGATCCATCTCAGTAATGGCCGTATTGACTTGAACAATCCCTTCACTCTGCTCTCGAGAGGCCGCACTGAGTTGATCCATCATCTGACTGACTTCGTTGGCATAACGGTAGATCTCATCCAACGCTTCACCGCTGGAGTTCACCAGACGTGTGCCCTCTTGAACTTTATTGACACTGTCTTGAATCAATGTTTTGATCTCTTTTGCCGCTTCAGCCGATCGCTGCGCCAAGGTGCGCACCTCGCTGGCCACCACCGCAAACCCACGACCTTGATCACCGGCTCGCGCTGCTTCAACAGCCGCATTCAAGGCTAACAGATTTGTCTGGAAGGCAATTTCATCGATGACAGAGATGATTTCAACAATTTTTTGACTGGCGTTATCGATATTGGCCATCGCCAGTATCGTATCTTCAACAACCCCTTTGCCCTGTTCAGACTTCTCTTGTGTTTGTGCCGCTTTTTCATTAGCCTCAGAGGCGCGCTCTTGACTCGACTTCACCGTACCGGTCATCTCCTCCATGCTGGAAGCGGTCTGCTCAAGTGCGGACGCCTGCTGTTCAGTCCGTTCAGAAAGGTCCAAATTACCTTGGGCGATCTCTCGAACCCCAATATTGACTTGATTGGTGGCCGCCAAGATATCTTTCATAATGGTAGAGAGCTGATCCACCGTCTTATTGGCATCGCCTTTTAATCGATCAAAACTGCCTTGATATTCTGTTTCAATCTTCTTAGTAAGGTCACCTTCAGAGAGCGCACCTAACACTTTTAATGTATCGTTTATCACATTTTCAGAAATGGTCAGCAGCTGATTCAGAGAACCTGCCAACGCTTTAAAGAAACTGTTCTCCGAATCCGTCTCTAAACGAACCGTAAGGTCACCTTCCGCTGCTCTACTGACAACCATGTTGACATCTTTCTCGACCTGAACTTCAAAGGTACGATCGGTCACTTCAATCGCATAACCGATGACACTGTCATTCTCATCAAACGTCGGCGTCACCACCAAATCCAAATAGAGATCACCCAGTTCAATGGATTTCTCAAGATGACCGTTGAGCCCTTTTAACGAAACCTCGGAACCAAAGATGAAACTCGCATCATTACCATTAAGGTTATCCGCACTGAACGTTCCGTTCTGGTTGCGGATCATCTGCTCATGATCCGTCACAAGCTTTTCAAAAGAGCAGTTAATGTAGTACACCTTACCCGCCTCATCCGTCAGCACAACACCGGTATTGACCCCATCTAAGGCTTGGCGAATACGCATGCCCTTGCGCGCTTCACTCTCTATTGTCTCAACATTCTCTTTTAATGACGCTTGCATACTCTTCAGTGCACCCTGTATCTCACCCACCTCATCCTGAGAAATGTTTACGATCTCAGAGCTGTAATCCCCATCGCCAATACGGCTGAAGACTTGGTTAACCGAGCCCATTCGGCGCGTTAAATCCCTTAATGAGAACCATCCGATTACAAAGCTTAAAATCAAGAAGCAGGCCACAACCATCACTTTCACCTGCTGGTCTGCCTTCAATAAGCTAATTCTATTATCCAGGATTGCCAAAAGATTTGCATTGGCCACTTCAGACAGTGTAATAATACTCGCCAACGCGTGAGACCCTGTAGAAAATGCCTCCTGCGGTGAGATGTTGATCTGCGATTTTACTAAGAGCTCAGATTCAAGCAGCTCAATAAAGCGATCGATGTCTGCGATTAACTGCGCCTCCTCCCCTTTAATGGCCTCTTCAATCCCGCCAATGGAGTCATGTTGATATGATGTGGCCAATCCACCGGTGATGCGCGCTTGCGTCTGACGCATGCGGTCAATATAGACCGCTATATCGCGCTTATTTTCACTGTTCAGCGTGAGCTTAGCGGCTAAGCCTGTCGCCATATCTCGTGCTCTACCCGCCTCTTCTATTAAACCTGGCAAAGCAAAAATAACAATGTCCATCAGATAGTAAGAGTCCAGCTCAGGGTCCAGCACGAGCTTTGATGCATCTCCCACATAGCTGGTCAATCCAATAATATCGCCGATAAGATCCGTATGTCTCTGAAACGATTCAGCGGCGCTCAACCCCTTCTCATCAGCGAGCAGTGCTTCCCATGTCTTTTTAATCGTGGCGACTCGGTTTTCAGTCTTTAACGCTGAGCCCAACGACTGATCGGTAGCGACAAGCTGTTCTAATGCCGCACTCGCATCTTCAGATGCTTCCATGATTTTATCACCCAAGGAGTGATCGCCATTGTGATAGGCTGCACTCAACCCTCGATGTTTTGCCACCGCTTTCTGAACAGAGTAGATCGACGGTACATACTGGCTGCCTAAGGCTTCATCTTCTGCAAAGTGGATTTGATAATTGGACGCTTCAATAAACAACCAGAGCAGTGCAACCAGCGGGACCATCAAGAGCAGACCTTGAAACCCCAGTTTAAACCCTAACTTCATATCGTTGTAACGTTTTGATAGCACACTCATAACTGCCTCATCTAGATTATTGTATTAATGACTTTATTTTTGCACTTAATTATCAATGTATTGATTACTTTACAGATTTTATTCGTTTATCAAACAACTCTACCGGCTCTTTTGAACCGTGTCTTATTACTTTAAACAACCGCTTTAAACAACCGTGCTTTTTATTTTGAATAGCTTTTATCATCAGAAATTTTTATAATATTCAGTTTAGAATTGAGTCGAACAGATATCAAGAGAGATGCCTAAATCGGCATCTCTACTTTTTTCAAGTCCTCCTTTTCACCCTTTCCTTCATGCCTCTCCCACACTTTCTCGCCGACGTTCAGCGCCTTAGGCCGCTCTTTTTGCAGACAAAACGCAATTGCGGGCAGTAGGCCGATAGCGCCCACCATATTCCATAGAAACATAAAGGTTAATAAGATGCCCATATCCGCTTGATATTTAATATCTGA
>JAYPBG010000112.1:9402-10317 GCA_038124075.1 Gammaproteobacteria bacterium | reverse complement strand
GCCCCCAGGCTTGGAAAATCGCTGGCCCTATTCATCGTGAAAATTGATCAATTCAATATCATCAATAGTGCATACGGTCCTAAAGAGTCTAATAGATTATTAAAATGGGCCTCTGAAGAGCTTAAAGCCTGCGTAAGGCATGACGACAGTGTCGCGCGTTATGAGGAGGACCAATTTGCTCTGATATTACAAATTGCCAGTACCGACGACAGCGTACTGGTGGCGAAAAAGATCTTGCGCTTTATCTGCAAAGACTTTGCGGTCAGCCAACATAAAATAGCCATTACCCCAAGGGTTGGCATCAGCCTATGGCCGATTGACGGTAAAGAGAGCTCAGAACTGTTGGCACTGGCGAATACAGCGCTGAACCAAACACAAAAAAAGGCCAATGGTAACTACACCTTCTATTCTCAAGAGTTCAATATTCGAGCTAAACGGCGAGTAGAGCTGGAGAACAGATTACGTAATGCTCTCGAAAATCATCATTTTTATCTCTACTACCAACCCAAAGTAAGAGCCGCGGATCGAAAAATCGTTGGCATGGAAGGGCTCATTCGCTGGATTGACCCTGAACGAGGCCTCGTATCACCGGGTGAATTTATTCCTCTCGCAGAGGAGACAGGTCTGATACACGACATTGGGCTTTGGGTACTTGAAGAGGGTTGTCGTCAGAATAAGCTGTGGCTGGAGAAGAAGCTCTCATCATGCAGGCTATCACTGAATGTCTCCAGCAGACAGTTGTGCGACGACCGATTTGTGGATCAGGTTAAGCATATTTTACAGAAAACACGGCTACCTGCCCGCTATTTAGAGCTAGAAATTACCGAAAGTTTACTGATTACCAACATCGATAAAACCATTGAAAAATTGGGTGACATTCGCCAACTGGGCTGCAATATTGCCATAGATGACTTT
>JAYPBG010000112.1:0-9392 GCA_038124075.1 Gammaproteobacteria bacterium | reverse complement strand
TTCAAGCCTAAACTACCTGACACGCATTCCACTCGATACTGTCAAAATAGATCGCTCCTTTATAAGCCACATCGAATCTGAAAAGAAAATGGCTGAAGTGACTCGAGGCATTATCTCTCTGTCCAAAAGCTTAAATCTGGAGGTCGTGGCTGAAGGGGCTGAAACAGATGCACACATTAACTTCTTAAAAAATAACGAGTGCGACTCGATACAAGGTTTCTATTACAGTAAACCGCTGCCCGCCGACCAGTTCGAAGACCTATTAGCCAAAGGGTATATGTCTAAAGAGGCGCAAATTTCCACCATCCCTCGTGCTAAATAGAGCCACACCGCCTCACAACAACACGCGCCGAATATCACTTAACAACGCAGAGAGATAGGTTGTAAAGCGCACCGCATCCGCACCGTCAATCACTCTATGGTCATATGAGAGCGAAAAAGGCATGATCAATCTCGGCACCAGTATATCGTCATGATACACCGGTCTCGACGCTGCTTTGGAGACGCCTAAAATAGCGACCTCGGGCCAATTGACAATGGGTGTAAACTGCGTCCCCCCTATGCCACCCAGTGACGAGACCGTAAAACAGCCACCCTGCATATCATTCGGTGTCAATTTTTTATCTCGCGCTTTTTCACTCAGTCGCTGCAATTCACGGGCGATGTCGGTCACACTGAGTCGATCCACATCACGCACAACCGGAACGACCAAACCGTTGGGTGTATCCACCGCAAAGCCGATATGGTAATAGTGTTTATAGATCAGCGTATCACCCTCAGTCGACAGCGATGCATTAAACTTAGGAAACTGCATCAAGGCATGCGTGACGGCTTTAATGATAAAGGCCAAGGGGGTTAGTTTAACGCCTTGATCTTTTAACCGTACGCTCTCTGCTTTTCGAAAAGCATGTAACTCTGTAATATCAGCCTCATCAAATTGCGTAACGTGAGGGATGGTCACCCAGCTGCGATGTAAATTGGTTGCACTGGTGCGCTGTATTTTCGTTAACGCAACCGACTCAGTGGAACCCCATTGAGAGAAATCGATCTTTGGCAATTCAGGCACGCCACCCGCAGAGGGTGCTGTATGAGCCTTTGGCGCGGACAGTGTCTGCTTAACAAACTGATGGACATCCTCTTTTAAAATTCTCTGCTTAGGTCCATGGCCCTCTACCTGAGCCAGATCAACCCCCAACTCATTCGCCAGCCGACGAACCGCCGGTCCAGCATGCACCTGTTTCGATCGGTTAATGGGGAGCTCATCCTCTTGCGCAGCACTCAATGGCTCAGCATTCAATGGCGCCTTATCAGGTATAGTCGAAGACTCAGAAGCCTTAGGCGCAGGTGCAGCCGACGCAAACGATTCAGAGTGCTGAACAGGCTCATCGGCATCGCTTGAATCTGAATCAGCATCATCTGAATCAACATCGCCTGACGTGGATAGACGTAAAATAAGATCACCCTGCGAGACGCTTTGACCCACAGCGGTGATGATCTCTTTCACCGTGCCTGATATTGGGGAGGGTACCTCTATGGTCGCCTTGTCGGACTCCAATGTAATGATCGTTGCCTCTTGGTCAACATGATCACCGACAGAAACCGACACCTCAATAACATCAACCTGATCTGCCCCACCTAAATCGGGGACATGAACCTCCGTAACCTTCTCTGATGACACGAGTCCTCTCTCCTATCTCACGTCGTTTACTTGATATGTTAACATGATGTCCGTCACGCACATTTACAGCCCAAACCGCTCCAATAAAAACCATTACTCGTACATAGGATCGGGCTTTTCAGGGTCAATATTAAAACGCTTAATGGCATCGGCCACTTTACTGCGCCCGACCTGACCTTTATCGGCTAACGCATTCAACGCAGCAAGTACAATATAGTATCGATCCATTTCAAAATGTCGGCGCAACGCGTGACGGGTATCGCTGCGCCCAAAGCCATCCGTACCCAATGCAGTAAAGTGATTTCGCACAAAAGGCTGTATCTGATCAGCCACCACTTTCATATAGTCACTCACCGCGACAACAGGGTGGCTGCGGCCACGCAGCGCTTGAGTCACATAAGATAAACGCTTCTCCTCCAGCGGGTGCAACATATTCCAGCGGTGCACCTCCAAGCCTTCTCGGCGCAACTCGCTGTAGCTCGTTACACTCCAGATATCCGACTGAATGCCATACACATCGTGTAAGATATCGGCTGCCGACAAGGTCTCACGCAGAATAGAGCCACTCCCCAATAGGTTAATTTTAATCTTTGCTTCAGGGTCCGACGCTCGCACAAGGTACATCCCTTTGAGGATGCCCTCTTCTACCCCCTCCGGCATAGCAGGGTGGACATAGTTCTCATTCAATGTCGTGATGTAGTAGAAAATATTCTCCTGCTCTTGATACATTCTACGCAGACCATCATGAATGATCACAGCCAGCTCATAGTTATAGGCAGGGTCATAAGAGACGCAGTTAGGAATGGTCGAGGCCAATAAGTGGCTATGCCCATCCTGGTGCTGCAAGCCTTCACCGTTTAAGGTCGTACGCCCCGATGTGGCACCGATCAAGAAACCGCGCACCTGCATATCGCCTGCCGCCCACGCGAGATCACCCACCCGTTGAAAACCAAACATAGAATAATAGATATAGAATGGCACCATGGGGCGGTTGTGGACACTGTAGGCACTGCCTGCGGCCATCCAAGCGGACATCGCGCCCGCCTCGTTAATGCCTTCTTCTAAAATGCGCCCTTTTTTATCTTCTCGGTAATACATGATCTGACCCGCATCTTCCGGCTTATAGAGCTGCCCCATGCTGGAGTAGATACCCAACTGGCGGAACATCGCCTCCATGCCGAAGGTGCGCGCTTCATCAGGCACAATAGGCACAACACGGTCACCCACCCCCTTCTGCTTGACCAGTGATGAGAGCATTCGTACAAAACCCATGGTCGTAGAGAGCTTACGGTCACCGCTGCCCTCAATGAGCGGTGCAAAGATACCCAGTTCAGGCAATGTCAGTGGCTGATCAGATTGTATGCGTCGCTGTGGCAGATAGCCCCCTCCTAACGCTTCACGTCGCTCGGCCAGATAACGCATCTCATTGCTGTTCTCAGGAGGCTTGTAATAAGGGACCTTTTTCAGCTCCTCATCGGTGAAGGGCATATTAAAGCGATCACGAAAGCCTTTTAGACTCTCCATATCGAGCTTTTTAATTTGGTGCGTTTTATTCTGTGCTTCACCGGCACCGGTACCATACCCTTTGACGGTTTTCGCTAAAATAACGGTGGGCTGACCTTTGTGATGAAACGCTTTATGATACGCCGCATAGACTTTAAAAGGGTCGTGCCCCCCGCGATTTAACTTATAGATATCCTGGTCAGACATATGTTCGACCATTTTAGCCAACTCAGGGTATGTGCTGAAGAAGTGCTCTCGCGTATAGGCCCCTCCGTGAGTTTTAAACGCTTGATACTCACCGTCCACCACTTCGTCCATACGCTTTCTCAAGACACCGGTATCATCTTGAGCCAGCAGAGGGTCCCACATTCTTCCCCAGATGACTTTGATCACATTCCATCCGGCACCTCGAAAGACACTCTCCAGCTCTTGAATGATTTTGCCGTTACCACGCACAGGGCCATCAAGGCGCTGTAAATTGCAGTTGATCACAAAAATAAGGTTATCAAGATTCTCCCGACCCGCTAACGAGATAGCGCCCAATGACTCGGGCTCATCCATCTCACCGTCACCGAGAAAAGCCCACACTTTTCGGTCATCATTTGGAATCAGCTCTTGATGCTGCATATAGCGCATAAAGTGCGCCTGATAGATCGCCTGAATAGGGCCCAACCCCATCGATACGGTTGGAAACTGCCAAAAGTTTGGCATCAACCAAGGGTGTGGGTAAGAGGAGAGCCCATCGCCCCCCGTCTCACGACGAAATTTATCCAAAGTCTCTTCAGAAATACGCCCCTCAAGAAAGGCACGTGAGTAGATGCCCGGTGCAGAGTGGCCCTGATAGTAGATAAGGTCTCCCCCAAACTTCTCATTAGGTCCACGGAAAAAATAGTTAAAGCCAACATCGTATAAGGTTGCAGAAGAGGCAAACGATGAGATATGGCCGCCCAGCTCCTCATCGTTGTCGTTTGCGCGCATCACCATGGCTAAGGCGTTCCAGCGCACCAGCGATCGTATGCGTCGTTCCATAAAAGGATCACCGGGAAGCGGCGGCTCCTGCTTTAAAGGAATGCTGTTCACGTAGGGGGTATTCAAATCGGTCAACGGCACGCCCAATGTGCGCGCATGTTCATCGACTTTATTTAATAGATAGCGGGCTCTCTCGGGTCCTTCGCGCTCTAACAGCGACTCAAGCGCAGCAATCCACTCATCGGTCTCAATCGAATCGCTGTCATCGTAAAATCGTTCCTTGGCCATAACTTCTACCTTTCAAGCATACGTTTCTGCATACGTTTCTGGATACCTTTCGAACACCAACGTGCAAAGTCGATCGGCTCTTACCTTTACGTCTACTGCACAAAAACAGGGTCTACCCTTTAATCATAGGTTAATCATAGGTTAATCATAGGTTAATCATAGGTTAATCATAGGCGAAACATAGAAATGGGTACGAAATAACCATCAGCACATACCGGTGTATTATCGATCGGCTCGTATAAAACCACTCTTTTCAAGCCGTTCCCACTCAAAAAAAGGGCCTGGATCGGTTTTTCGTCCAGGCGCAATATCACAATGCCCTACAATGCCAGACTCGGCCGTAGAGGGATAGGTTTCATATAACAACCGTAATACAGGCAATAGAGCGACATACTGAGCATCAGAGTAAGGGACCTCATCACTGCCCTCAAGTTCAATACCAATTGCAAAATCATTACACGCTGCCCGGCCTTGAAAAGAGGATCGACCCGCATGCCACGCACGCTTATCAAACGGCACATATTGAATCAGCTCACCGCAACGCCGAATCAAAAGGTGTGAAGAGACCTCCAACCCCAGAAGGGTTTGAAAATAGGGGTGTTCATTGCCATCCAGCTGGTTAAGAAACAGCTGGGTAATGGCCTCCCCTTCAAACTGACCTGGTGGTAAACTAATACCATGCAACACAATCAGTGAGATATCGGCCGGATCGGGGCGATCATTGTGATTGGGCGAAGCAATATACCTTGCCGAACTGATTTTATGGTCCTCTATCTTCATCATTATCCATTCCCATCAACAGGCCATCCTGTTATAACTATAGTCAGCAACGTCAATTACACTGACAATTAAACGATTAAACGGACAATTAAACAGACAACCATCATGAAAAAAAGCCCACAGAATCAAAGCCCGCTAAAAACAGACATGATGTAACCATTTGGAACCGATAGTTATGACCCAACAGAACAACGACCCTAATAGCCCCAACAACCCTCATAACCGCCCCGAGCACGACAACAGCAATGAGTTTGCCAAAATAGGTCGTATGATGTTTTTCATGGCAGGCGGTCTTATGATTCTGATGCTGATGTTTGGGCAATGGGAGGATCGACAGTTCAATCCCAACAGCAGCCCTACCAGCTCCATCGATGAGATGGGCCACCGTTCAGTGACTCTGGAGCGTAACCGATATGGACACTATGTTACAGCAGGCTCTATAAACGGCCAAAAGGTCACATTTCTGTTGGATACAGGGGCAACACAGGTCGCGATTCCAGGACAATTGGAGCATGAATTGCGGCTAAGGCGCGGCAGACCCCATCAGGTCAATACGGCAAACGGTACGGCGCTCGCGTATCAAACACATTTAGATCATCTGAAAATAGGCGAAATTGTTCTCTACGATGTCGATGCTACCATAGCGCCCAGCATGCAAGGTGAAGAGATACTGCTCGGCATGTCGGTATTGAAGCGGCTTGATTTCGAGCAGAGCGGGAACCTGTTGACCCTGACGCAATAACGATGAATAATCACCCGCTCGAACCCTTTCGCACTCTGTTTGAGTGGCTGAACAGACAGCACGAACAGACAGCACGAGCAGAAAACCAGAAGGATCACACCCTTGGATACCTCAGAATCACCGACCACCCAGCATCATCTCACCCTTATTGAGTCAGACCGCGTTGAAGCCGTCGCCTTTGCCCTTAAAGAGGATATCCGCACCGGAGACTTGACTGCTCAGTTAGTTCCTAACGATCAACACGCGGACGCCACCTTAATCACTCGAGAACCGATGACACTCGCTGGCCAACAATGGGTGGAAGAGGTCTTTAAGCAGCTCCAAAACGATCTCGATGAACCGAAGGTCTCCATTACGTGGCAAGCAGAGGATGGTGCTCAGCTCAAAGCCAACGACTGCATTGCTACATTCAGCGGCCCTGCACGCACACTGCTCACCGGTGAGCGGCCCGCACTGAACTTTCTTCAGACCCTCTCCGCCACGGCGACCGTCTGTACAGAATATGCGGCCATGGTCACCGGCACAGAGGTGAAACTGCTGGATACACGCAAAACAATCCCCGGATTAAGAACCGCACAGAAGTACGCCGTCACTTGTGGAGGCTGCTATAACCACCGCATGGGTCTGTACGACGCGTTTTTGATTAAAGAGAACCACATTATGGCTGCAGGCTCTCTTTCAGAAGCGGTGCGTCAAGCTCGACAGCTCAGCCCTAAGAGCACCGTTGAAGTGGAAGTTGAAAGCCTCGAGCAACTCCAAGAAGCACTCGATGCCGCCAGTGACGTCATTATGCTGGATAACTTTTCCATGGATCAGACCCGACAGGCCGTTGCCATCACAGCAAAACGTGCCAAACTGGAAATATCGGGCAATGTCAACAAGCAGAGTTTAAGGGGTTATGCAGAAACAGGTGTCGACTATATCTCAATAGGCGGACTGACAAAACATGTAGACGCCATTGATTTATCCATGCGTTTCACTTAAGACAAAAGCACAAACATCGACGGTTGAAGGGTTATATGCAACTCAAACGGTAAAAACTCAGCATCTAAACCAACCGACTCATCCACTTTAATTGTAATATCCGCCCCCTCAGCGTTGAGGAGTTTACGTACAGCATCCATTCCTACACCGCGTCCAGAGATATCGGTTACCTCCTGGGCTGTAGAGACACCCGACTCAAAGATAAGTTGAGCCACCTCCTGCAGAGAACCCACTTTCGAGAAAAGACCGCCATGAGTCTCTTTAAACTTCTCTTTTAGATGATTAAGCGCCAACCCTTTTCCATCATCTTTAATGATAACTAAGGCCTCACCTGCACCAGAGTCAACACTTGGAGCGATCACATTCACATCAATGGTACCTTGAGCATGCTTACCCTTTTGTTTACGTACCTCCCTGGTTTCAATACCGTGATCCAGCGAGTTTCGCAACAAGTGGGTAAATACATTCACAAAGGCTTCAAAGTATTGGCGCTTTATAAGTACCTGCCCATCCTCTATTTTCACAATAGGAGGTGCCTTATCTAACTGCTGAGCAATCTTGGAAAGGGACTCGGTAATACCAGAAATCACCTCAGAAATTGGCTGGCAGCCTAACTGCTTTAACCCACGCGTAAAGTACTCAAATGCGGCATATTCTGCACCCGCCGTAGCAGGTGAAAATAACGAAGAGAGTTTTGCACAGTCCTCTAATAGATTCTCATACACCTTGTCATCTATCAGCAGACCCTCAACGCGCTGATCAGGTGAAATATTAAGCTTCTCCTCACCAATGCGCCGATAGCTGGCGATGGCGTCGACCACCTGATCCAGCTCAAACAGCAGTGCCGCTTGGTCCCAAAGGTAGCTGTTGTCTTTACGCAATCGATCATAAGTACTCTCTGCATCATGCACGACATTAACAGCGCGCTGAAAATCATAGGTTCGGCTGTTGCCTTTGATGGTGTGCATATTCACAAACAGGTCCGCCACAACATCAAGATCTTTTTTACTGTGCCCACTGATCAATGTACGATTTTTCTCGAGCATCACATCAGCACTCTCAAGAAAATCAAGGAATTTATTTTTGGGTACTTTCAGTATTTCACCAATCATCTCCAGCTCTTCTTTTTGTGCTTGCGCTTCCTGCGCAGCTGCACGTAACTGCGTGACATCACGTACCGTCACCATCAACTTAGTGACCACATCGTCCGATACAATCGGATCCCAATCAATCTCAAGTATCTTAAGCCTGCCTCCAGTGCCGTCATCCTCCCGTTCCGTTTTACGTCTATCGGCCATTTTTAAAATAATCTCTCTGGGAAGAAGGTGCGCATTCAATTCAAACATCATTTTATCTTCATCGATGATCTCCTGAACCGCCATCAACATTCGATTGGTCTGATCACTGCCTAACGTCGCTTTTGATAACAGCAGCTTTTGATATTCAACATCGGCCACCTCTTTTGTCTCAAAGATGCTCTCTATAAAAGAGGAGTACTCGGGGTGTATCACATGTTTTCCATCCTGAGACATAATGGTAAAGAGGCCTTGATGCATGTTCTGCATCATGCTCATAAGGTCATTGGTCTTCTCGCGCAGATTGCCCATCAAGGCATTAAAGCTGACGGCCAATTGACCGATCTCATCATTCGATCTCACCTGAATAACCTTATCCAGATCACCCCTGCCTTTGGAGATCTCATCAAGGGAGGTTGAGACATTGATAATATTGGTAAGAATCAAGCGTGCGATGGCATAAGCCATAACGGTGAGCACAACCACATTCACAACCCAAATAACAAACCCCGTTCTAAGCAGCGTCTTTGAGTTTTGATTAGCAATTTCTACCGATGAGGTAAAATTATCGAGCGCAGACTTTATATATGTATCTAAAGCGGCTGTCGCTGTAGCAAACGCCTCCTCTTTTTTAGTCGCTTGCTCAGGAAGCTTAGCAAAGTCGATGGTTTCATTGATCATCCCCATCGCAATGCCATTGGCTTGATCAGAGTAGTCTTTAAAGAGCGCTTTTATCTCCTTTAAACTACCCGCATCATGAGGCACAAGCAGAATCGTATCATCAATGTAATCAAAAACGGCTTCTGTACCCTCTTCAGCAGCAATGGCGTAATCCTCTTCCGCGATAGTGACCGATGTATTATAGAGCTCATTAATACGATCCATCTGCTCTCTCGAACCTTCTACCATGGATAACACAGGAAAATGAACATCACGGATATCAGCCAAGATTTTAAAATTATTATTATTTATCCAAACATTAAAAGCCAAATAGCCAGCAAAGCCAATAAGGCTCACAATGGCAATGGTATAGATTTTCCATTTAACAGAGAATGATTTAAACAAGCCAGAACCACCCAAGCTTAACAAGCTAATAATCTAATAATCTAATAATCTAATAATCTAATAATCTAATAATCTAATAATCTAATAA
>JAYPBG010000111.1:0-10326 GCA_038124075.1 Gammaproteobacteria bacterium | reverse complement strand
GTCTTTAATACATCTCAAACGAGCGGCTGCTATAGATACGTTAGGTGGTGGCTTTCTTTCGAACGTTGAAATGTATTAAATGATATCGAATAATCTGTTTGGAATTTAGGAGAGTTAAGAATGCAGAAAAAATTGATCTGCTTAGCGTTGGGTGCAGCGGCTTTGGCCCCAGCAATCAGTATGGCTGATGCTCAGGTGTATGGTCGAGTCGATGTCTCTTTGGATATGAACTCACAGGAGGTGGAAGGCGATACCACTGAAGATAATTTTGAGCTGGAATCCAACGCTTCTCGCCTTGGTTTCAAAGGCAGCAAAGAGCTAGACAACGGTTGGACGGCACATTTTAAAATGGAATATGGTGTTGACGTTGATGATGGAGATGGAACCTTCTCTCAACGAAGCATTTACGGTGCCATTAAGACCAACTTTGGTGAGCTTCTAGTCGGTAAGCAGGATACACCTGGGAAGAAGGCGCAAGGTAAATTGGACCTCTTTGGTGATCATACGGCTGACTTCAATAAAGTAACCACCAATGAGATTCGCCCTGATAATCTGATTCAATACACCTCGCCTAAACTCGCCGATGCGATTAAGTTGAAAGTGGCGCTGATTCCGGGTGAAGGGAGCGGTGCAGACGGTGCTACTGGCGCAGATGAAGATAATGGGCTGGCGGATGCCTCTTCTATTTCGGCCGCCTACAGCAGTGGCCCCATATACGCTGCTGTTGCGATTGATTCTGACCTCGCAAAGAGTGGTATTGATGACAGAACCATTTTTGCGCTTGGTTATAAGATGGATAATCTGAAGCTGGGTTTTCTGTATGAAACCGGTGAGAGCAATGATGGCAATACAGAGAGTACCGCCTTTGCTTTGAGTGCAGGCTTGACGGTTGGCAAAAACCTTTTTAAAGCTCAATATTTGAGTGGTGAAAAAGAGGTGAATTCTTTAACAGATAAAGAGACCTCTGTGTTTGCTTTGGGTGTTGACCATAAGCTTGCTAAGAAGACCAAAGGGTATGTTGAGTTTACCAGCATGTCTGAAGATGTGTCAGATACGGATACAACGAAGCTTGCTGTTGGCTTCCAGCATAACTTCTAACATGGCTTATAATATAATGTTTAATCCCGCTGTTAGCGCCTTATAAATAGGCGCTTGTCTCATCCAAAGCGTTTCTACTTTTTATCGGGAATTATAGAGGAGCGCTTTGTTGATGCAATCTGTGTGTTGCGATGAGCACCGGGTCAAGTTCACTTGGTCCGGTTTTTATAAATCATTGTATGCATGTTAATGCATTAAAACGCATTAAAAGGCGTTAATATTGAATCCTTCGCCTCTGCAAGCTGGTCAGGATAATCTAAATTATAATGCAGGCCTCGGCTCTCTTTTCTTTGCAGAGCACAACAGATAATAAGGTCAGCGATGAGGACGAGGTTGCGCAGTTCAATCAAATCATTGCTGATTTTATAGTTGCTGTAAAACTCTAAAATCTCCTGAGAGAGCAGATCAACGCGATGTTTGGCACGCTTTAATCGCTTGTCGGTTCGCACAATACCCACATAGTCCCACATAAACCGACGCAGCTCCTCCCAGTTGTGAGAGATGATGACATCTTCATCCGAGTTGGTTACCTGTGATTCGTCCCAGGGAGGGAGTTCAATGTCGGGGATGCTGTGTGAGGCTTTCTGGTTGATGTGTTTGCTGGCGGACATTGCAAAGACAAGGCACTCCAAGAGTGAGTTGCTTGCCATGCGGTTGGCGCCATGCAAACCGGTAAAGGCGGTTTCGCCGATGGCATATAAAGAAGCGACATCGGTGGCTCCGTTGAGATCGGTGACAACACCACCGCACGTATAGTGCGCCGCAGGTACGACCGGGATCGGTCTCTTGCAGATATCAATGCCCAGCTTTAAGCACTGCTCATAAATGGTCGGGAAGTGGGATTTGATAAAGCGCTCAGATTTCATGCTGATGTCGAGATAGACGCAGTCCAGGCCAAGCCGTTTCATCTCATGATCGATGGCGCGTGCAACAATATCGCGAGGGGCGAGCTCCAAGCGCTCATCAAAGCGGTGCATAAATGCTTCCCCATTCGGTAAAATCAGTTTTCCGCCTTCGCCTCGCACCGCTTCAGTGATTAAAAAGGAGCGTGCGTTAGGGTGGTAGAGGCAGGTGGGGTGGAACTGATTAAATTCCATATTGGCAACGCGGCAGCCTGCTCGCCACGCCATGGCAATGCCGTCGCCGGTGGCGACATCTGGGTTGCTGGTATAGAGATAGGCTTTACTGGCGCCGCCGGTTGCCAGAACCGTTGCCCCGGTTTGAAAGACTTCAATGGGGTGGCCGTATCCTGTAGAAGCGTCGTCTGATAAATTGAGTACATAAGCGCCCAAACACTGTTTGCCAGGTAGGCCAATTTTTGCTGAAGTGATGAGGTCGATGGCAACGCGATTTTCAAAGAGATCAATATTAGGGTGCTCCTTTACGCGTTGGATCAGTGTGTTTGAGATCGCAATGCCGGTTGCATCAGCAGCGTGAATGACCCGCCGATGACTGTGCCCACCTTCACGGGTTAAGTGAAAATCGGAAGAGGAGGCGCTCTTGGTAAAAGCAACCCCTTGGTCGATCAGCCATTGAATGGCTGCAGGTCCGTGTTCGACGGTATATCTGACCGCCTCTTCATGGCATAAATCGGCACCTGCGCGCAGTGTATCGGCGATATGGTGTTCATTTGAATCATCTTTACTCAGAACAGCCGCTACGCCACCCTGTGCATAAAAGGTATTGGCTTCTGTCAGGCTCGACTTGCTTAATATGGCCACACGGGTTGTCTGAGCCAGGTGCAGGGCGAGTGTCAGACCGGCAGCGCCACTGCCGATGATTAATACATCGTGTTTGTAGAGTTGTGGGCTCAAGGTCTTTTCCTCGCTGTTTGTTGGCATCGCTTAACATCGCTTAAGTTGAGTAGATGTGTGTTGCAAAAATGTTTAGGGTTGTGATCTGTTACTCAATACACAATACTGGCTCAGCATATAGTCTATGGCCGGAATATGGCCGACATGACTGCTTTATGGTCGCCTACTTTATGGTCGCCTCTATGTGGTCATGCAGGGGCATTGATCCAGAGCAAAAAGTTTAAGATGATTGAACTCTAAGCGATGTAAGAGATCAATGGATTGCTCGCTATGATACAGCAATCTTGGGTAAGGGTCAGTTTGGGCTTGTGAGCTAAATCATTAGGATCTATTTTGAGAGAGCGCCTGTTCGAAAGAGGGTGCTCAGCAATTCTCTAATTACGCCAGGAGGAACACCGTGTCAACGACGGAGAGAGAGGCCGATCAGCTGCTGGTTGATCGGGTTAAACGAGGTGAAAAAGTTGCATTTGACCTATTGGTTCGAAAATATCAAAGTAGGGTCTACTCGGTGGTCCGTTCTTTGATTAAAGACCAAGAGGAGTCGAACGATGTGACTCAGGAGGCTTTTATAAAGGCTTATCGTGCTCTACCGAAGTTTCGAGGTGAAGCAGGCTTTTATACTTGGGTCTACCGGATCGCGGTCAATACCGCAAAGAATCATCTTGTATCCCGTGGACGTAGGCCGCAAGCCGCCGGGTTGGACATCTATGAGGTGGAGGATTATGGGTTGAGTGAGCAGCTCAAAGAGCTGGGCACCCCTGAGAACCACTTGATGAAGAGTGAGACGGCGGCCATTATTCAAAAAACTTTACAAGAAATGAGAGATGAATGAAGAACAGCGGTAACTTTACGGGAGTTTGAAGGTCTCAGTTATGAAGCGATCGCTGAGATTATGGAGTGTCCTGTTGGGACTGTTCGATCTCGCATCTTTCGAGCAAGAGAGGCATTAGAAAAGGCGCTGTCCGATGTTAGGCACTCAGAGGTAGGAAAGGATTGATTTTATTGATGCTTTTTGAGTGATGCTTTTAATCTGAATTTGATCATTTAAAATACGGTAGGATACTTGATGGCTATTAATCACAGTGAAGAGCTTATTTTAGAGCAGCTCTCAGCGCTCACCGACGGCGAGCTGGGCGACGATGAGATGGATCAATTGATGGGGGCGCTTGGTGACCTACCGGATGATCGTCGAGCCATCATGATGGAGAAATGGACGCGTTATCAATATATTACCTCACCGATGAGGGCATCGATGGTTGATGTATCGGCCGCCGTCAGCGCCGCCATTGAGAGGGAGCCTCTGTTGCAGGTGGTTGAGTCTGGGAATGTGCAGGCTGCTTCTACCGCCTCTTCTTCACCTTCATCTTCATCTTCATCTTCGTCTTTATTATCGCCGTCGGCCTCTAATGCTGATCAAGTGTCTAATGTGAAACCGTTCAGACGACCTGTGTTGGCTCAGTGGGCTGTGGCAGCCAGTGTCTGTTTCTCGGTAGTGTTGGGGTGGCAATTATTAAGCCATAATGCAGAGCAAACGGTGACGGCACCGGTTGTGGCACATACTTCGCTGGAGAGCAGTGAGTTGGTTGCTGGCCGTTCATCTGCCTCTAACTTTGATAGGCCTCAGGTTGTGGCAACCAATGTGGCAACCCATGTCGCTAATCCTCGCCCCTTACCTACACCAGAGTCGATTCCTGTCGTAGATGCATCGAAGTGGGCCGCATCGGGTGTGAGTGTAGAGAGTGTAGAGAGTGTAGAGAGTCCAGCGTCGGATCAGCCTGGAATGAGTCACTACTATTTACAGCATGACGGTACGGTGCGTTTGGCCACACCTGCAGGTGGGCCACTGCCGCTTGTAAAAATGATACATGTCGTCAATCGCTAACGGGACGCGCACACACAGGAGAAACAGCATGCTGAAGCGGTCAATGCCGGCACCTTTGTATATGTTATGGATAGGTCTTATCGCTGGATTCATCTCTTCCTCACTTATGGCTCTGCCTGAGCAGTCGGTGGAGGCCGATTCAATGGATGCTGACTACTGGTTGGTCAAGCTGTTAGAGGGGAGAATGACGCCTTACAGCGGTCAGCTTCTCTATTTCTCTGAGGCAGGTATTCAAACGGTCCGTATGGCCCATGGTCGTTTGGATGGTGACGAGGTAGAACACCTTTTGCCGTTGAACAGCGACGCTACGGAGATTATCCGTGTGGGTGATAAGATACACTGCTTACAAGGTGGGCGTACCGAAGAGAAGCACTACTTTGTCCGTCCCTCCTCGCTCTCTGTGCAAGCGCCTATCACGCCTATTGTTCAGACAGAGAAGGGTGCCAAAGCGTTGCATGCTCAAATTATGCAGCACTACTCGATTGCTGTGAAACGCGGTGAGCGTGTGGCGGGCCGAGATGCGGTTCAGATCGCTTTGGACTCGAAGGATACCGACCGCTTTTCCCGCCGTTTCTGGATTGAGTCCAATTTAGGTCTGCTGCTCAAATCGGTGACCCTCTCCGAACAGGGGCAGATCCTGGAGTCGATGGAGTTCGTATCTGTGGAGTTTGATGAGGCGGCCGTCTCATCACAGCTGGCCCAAGCCAAAGCACAGTTGGATAAACAGATGGACAAGCAGGTGAGCCCGGTTAAGTATGGTGAGACGATGCAGCCGAGCAAGAGGGCGGCTGCAGTGTCACCAGGTACCGAAACGGCTGTAGCAGAGCGGGCTACCGTCTCTTGGCTACCGTCTGGCTATACATCACGGGCGCTGGGTATGGAGCTGCATGATGACCGTAGGGCCCGCTCTGCGGGTACTAATTATTCGGATGGCGTCTCCAATTTCACACTCTTTTTTGAGCCGGCTGCGTTAAATCATGAGGCAAACGCGGATCAGATCCATCGTCAACGCCGAGGCGCAACCCTCTCTCTCTCTCGCATCTCTAAGAGTGATGCACGCCGCATCACCTTGGTGGGCGAGTTGCCGGAAGCGACAGCGTTGCGTATCTTAAACGCGGTTCATTAGAGTTTAAAGAACGAAGGTAAATAAAGATATGATAACTCAGCAAGGTCGAATTGTTGCGCTGGACCCTGATGTGATTTGGGTGGAGTCGATTCGGCATACGGCGTGCGGTGGCTGTGAGGCCAATAAAGGGTGTGGAACAGGCCTGATCGAGCAGTGGTTTGCTCGCCCTGTTGTTATGCCCATTCCCAGATCCGCTTCTTCCTTAAAGAGCGCCTATGAGGCGCCTGATGTGCCCCTGCGCATAGGGGATCGGGTTGAATTTGCGTTACCAGAGTCGGCTATCCTAAGGGGGGCGCTGCTCACCTATTTAATACCCGCTCTCTTGCTGGTTGCCGGTGGCTTGGGTGGCAGTCTATGGGCGGGTGCATATGATCTCAATGCAGACCTTGGCGGTCTGCTCGGTGCCTTGTTTGGGTTGGGCGCTTTTGCCCTGGTTCGGCGGCTGCACCATCGACTCTTTCCGGCGCGCGCTCAAGCGGATCGTATGCGCTATCAGCCCACACTTGTAAAGTATCTCGGTCGTATTCTCTGAGAAACCAAATCGACAATTGCAGGTCTTACTCTCTGAAACCACCCTTTAATCAGTGTTATCAGTGTTATCAGTGGTCATGCGTGACGGTTTATAGCGGTTTATAGCGGTTTATAGCGGTTTATAGCTGCGAGCACCTATGACGGCATGTGAAAGGGTCAAGATCTGTTTTATACGTTTTAGGGAGATTGTGAATTGATGAGTAGCTCTATGCACAGTGTGGCGTCAACGTCGGCGCATACAGGCGTACGTCATTGGGTTTGGATGTGGGTCTTTGTTCTCAGTGCTCTATCGTTTACCAGCAGGGCATACGCAAACACGCTGCCCGATTTTGCTGGTTTGGTAGAGAAGTATGGTGATGCGGTTGTGAACATCAGTACGGTTCAGAAACAGCCTGAAACCTTAAGTCGTGGCGGCCGCCACAGTATCAACCCCAACCAAATCCCCGATATTTTTCGTCACTTTTTTGAACAGTTTCCAGGCCCCTCGCAAGAGGCCCAGTCACTCGGCTCTGGTCTGATTATCTCAGATGATGGGTATATCTTAACGAATCACCATGTTGTTAAAGATGCTCAAGAGGTGGTGGTTCGATTGGTCGACCGACGAGAGCTGGTGGCCGAGATCATCGGTTCGGATGAACCAACGGATATTGCTCTGTTAAAGGTGGAAGACAAAGGTCTGCCCTCGGTGAAAATGGGGCGCTCAGATGCACTGAGGGTGGGCGAATGGGTGTTTGCCATTGGTTCACCCTATGGGTTTGATCACTCGGTTACGGCCGGTATCGTCAGCGCCAAAGGCCGCAGCCTCCCAAATGACAACTATGTGCCATTTATTCAGACCGATGTGGCCATTAATCCAGGTAATTCAGGCGGCCCACTGTTTAACTTAAAAGGTGAAGTCATTGGCATCAACTCACAGATCTATAGCCGTACCGGTGGGTTTATGGGGCTATCGTTTGCGATACCGATCAATATTGCATTAGAGGTTGCGGATCAACTGAAGCAGCATGGGCATGTCAATCGTGGCTGGCTGGGTGTCGTGATACAGGAGGTGAACCGTGACTTGGCGGAGTCTTTTGGGTTGGATAAGCCCAGTGGTGCATTGGTTGCTCAAGTGATCGAGGGCAGCCCTGCTGAAAAGTCAGGCATTAAAGCCGGTGATATCATCATTGAGTTCAACGAGTTTGCACTTAACTTGGCCAGTGACCTTCCGCCTATCGTGGGGCGCGTCTCGCCGGGCACGGATGTCGATATTGTGGTGATACGCGAGAAGCGTGAACGCAAATTGAGCGTTAGAGTGGGTGAGCTCTCTGAGGATGAGATGGCTCGGACCTCAAGAAAAACGGCAAGCCCATTGAAAGCGAATCGCTTGGGCCTCTCCGTCAGTGGGCTCAGTGAACGCCAAGTTGAGACATTGGGTGTCTCCAAAGGGGTGGTGGTGACCTCCGTGAGCCAAGGGCCTGCCATGGAGGCGGATGTGCGCCCAGGGGATGTGATCACGATGTTGAACTATAAGCCGATTGAGTCGGTCAAGCAGTTCAATCGAGTGATCAAGAAGATGCCGGTGGGTAAGAGTGTTCCCATGCAGATTCATCGACGGGGTAAGCCGCTGTTTGTGCCGATTCGAGTCGAAGAGTAAGCGATCGTTGCTATACATTCTATATATGCTATACAAATAGGGTGGGGCTGCTGTATCTGAAATATGTTATCATCGGCGCCTGGCGGAGCCTATCGGCCTAAAAACGGCCAATAGGCGCGCTCATGTTTAACGCTTTTGACTCTGTACAAGCACCCGTAACCTCGTGTCGCAGGCATGACTGTGGCAGCAACCAAGCCGATGGATCCCATTTGTGACAGATATTAAAAACATTCGTAACTTCTCAATTATTGCCCATATTGACCACGGAAAATCCACCCTGGCAGACCGATTTATTCAGATGTGTGGTGGGTTGACAGAGCGCGAAATGGCCGCGCAAGTACTGGATTCTATGGACATCGAGCGTGAGCGTGGTATTACCATAAAAGCTCAGAGCGTCACGCTCTTGTACACGTCGAAAGAGGATGGTGAAACCTACCAGCTCAACTTTATTGATACCCCTGGCCATGTCGATTTCTCGTATGAGGTATCACGCTCGCTGGCTGCGTGCGAGGGTGCGCTGTTGGTTGTGGATGCAGGTCAAGGTGTTGAGGCGCAGTCGGTTGCCAACTGTTATACCGCGATCGACCAAGGTTTGGAGGTGTTGCCGGTCCTCAATAAGATTGATCTCCCGCAAGCTGAACCTGAGCGCGTCGCACAAGAGATTGAAGAGATCATCGGTATTGATGCGACCGATGCCTGTCAAGTGAGTGCTAAAACGGGTATCGGTGTTGATGCGTTACTGGAGCAACTGGTGCGCCTAATACCCGCCCCGACAGGTGAGCGCGAAGGCCCGGTACAGGCCTTGATCATTGACTCCTGGTTTGATAACTATCTGGGTGTGGTCTCACTGGTGCGTGTCGTGAGCGGTCGTCTTAAAAAAGGCGATAAAATTATGATTAAATCCAATAAGAATACGCACCAGATCGATAATATCGGTATCTTTACCCCCAAACGAACAGAAACAGGTCTGCTGGAAGCGGGTGAAGTGGGCTTCTTGGTCGCGGGTATAAAAGATATTTATGGCGCACCGGTAGGGGATACCATCACCTTGGCAAAGAACGCCGATGAGATCGAGGTGTTACCTGGGTTTCAGCGCGTTAAACCGCAAGTCTATGCGGGCCTTTTTCCTGTCAGCTCCGATGATTATGAGGATTTTCGTGAAGCATTGGCAAAGCTGACACTCAACGATGCCTCGCTCTTCTTCGAACCTGAAACCTCTGATGCGCTTGGCTTTGGGTTTCGTTGCGGCTTTTTGGGTATGCTCCATATGGAGATTATCCAAGAGCGTTTAGAGCGTGAGTATGACCTTGATCTGATCACAACGGCACCGACCGTAATTTATGAAGTCGAGTTGACTGATGGTGAGGTCTGTTATGTAGATAATCCATCGAAACTGCCGCCGCTGAATAAAATTGCGGAAATCAGAGAGCCGATTGCCACGGTCAATATTCTTGTCCCCCAAGAGTATGTTGGCAATGTCATCACCCTCTGTGTTGAGCGGCGCGGTGTTCAAAAAAATATGCAGTATACCGGGCAGCAGGTTTCGCTCACCTATGAGGTGCCGATGAGTGAGGTCGTGCTCGACTTTTTTGATCGATTAAAGTCGATCAGTAAAGGCTATGCATCGCTTGACTACAGTTTCCAGCGCTTTGAAGCCGCCGATCTTGTGCGTGTTGATGTATTGATAAATGGAGATCGTGTTGATGCGTTGGCGATTATATGTCATAAAGATCTGTCGCAGAGCCGAGGCCGCCTGCTCACTGAAAAGATGAAAGAGTTGATCCCAAGGCAGATGTTTGATGTCGCCATTCAGGCCGCGATCGGTAACCATATTATTGCTCGACAGACCGTTAAAGCCTTAAGAAAGAATGTGACCGCTAAATGTTATGGTGGGGATGTAACGCGAAAACGAAAGCTGCTTGAAAAACAGAAAGCCGGTAAAAAGCGTATGAAGCAAGTCGGGAAGGTGGCGATTCCTCAGGACGCATTTTTAGCGGTGCTCAAGGTGGATAAGTAGCGTTTGATTTTTTAGGTTTGATCGTTTTCAGTTCGGTAACGGCATGGAAGAGTGGGAACAGCTCATGAATTTAGATTTTTCTCTTGTATTGGTTGTATTGGTTTTTATTTGTGGGTTCATCACACTGCTGGATCTGCTCTTTTTCTCGAAGCAGCGTGCTCATGCTAATAAACAGTGTCAGCCGGTTGCAGAAGGCGGAGCGGGCGTGCTTTTGTCAGGTGG
>JAYPBG010000110.1:0-10386 GCA_038124075.1 Gammaproteobacteria bacterium | reverse complement strand
ATTCTCTTCGTTATGAGATTTGATTTTATCAATGTTTTTGGTTTCAAATGTCATGCCTTTGAATAAAAGCCTCATGTGTAAACTGAGCACATCAGTGATCACTCGGTTTCGATCAATTGAGAAAATACCGATCGGTGCATGAATAAAAATTTGGTTCATTTTTGCTTGAAGTTCTTTTTGTTCAGTAACGTCTTGGCCATATATCAAAATAATGTTATTGGAGTGGTTATGGCTATCAAAAAAATCGATCTCCCAGCAGAGAAGTTTGTGGGTGCCGTCTGTTTTTTGTGTGATAGGCAGTACATAGGATGAGCGACGAGCTCTGTTGTTATCCTCGAATGTGTTTAACATGAGTGACCAGTGCCTATCTGAAAAGATGGTGGATAGCGGGGTTCCTATGGCCTGTTCGATGTTCTCCGCTATCATTTTTGCGCCGTTTTTGTTGGTTTTTAAAATAATACCGTTTCTATTGATAGCAAAAAAAGCGCTGGGTATTCTCTCTAAGAACATCTCAGTCAGCTCTTTAGACTTTTCTAGTCGAAAAATCGTAGATTGCATCGCTTTCATAGATAATGAGTTTGAGTTGTGTGTCATGTTAATCTATTTGTTATCTATTTTTAGGGTTTTTCTTATCACATTTAAAAGCGCATTTTCTGAAACCGGTTTTATGATCCAGGCTTTCACGCGCTGTTTTTTCGCTTCAACCTTAAGTGCATTCGATGATTCTGAGCTGACGATGAAGACGGTGACCTCTTCTTTTACTTCGCGGCCTTGTGAGGTTTCAGAGCGCCTGATTTTGTCGATCATCTCTAGCCCAGTGGCGTGTGGCATATTGTAATCTGCGATGATGAGGTTGATGTCCCTGTTTTCTGACCAAACCTTAAAACCTTCTTCGCCGTTGAATGCGGTAAGGCACTCGACGGCGTTTAGCTCTCGGCTAAAGAGGTTCACAAGTCTATCAACCAGTGTGCTGGAGTCATCCACAATGAGTATTTTCATATTGACAGATTGCCTGCTTATTCTATCTTCTTGTTTTCGCTACAGAGCGTTGTTATGTCGCTGTGTTATATCCGCTTTTGAACGATCATAGCGTTTAATTCACTGTACCTTAATAGATATTTTAGCAAAAAAATGACTCATCAATGGGTGTTATTTAAAGATAATAACGGTATTGCGTTGCATTACCAGGATGGCGTTTAGCCTTCCTCTATATCTGTGGTCTCCTCTACCGCTATGTGGTGGGGATGCGCTGATGGGAATAACCGTTATTGTGAAGATGTTTGATAGGTTTTTTAACTGTGCGTTATGTTTTGTCAATATGTTTTATCAATAGGTGGCATCAATGTCTATCTTGGGCAGTGACGACGCAGTTTCGACCGCTCCGTTTTGCTTTATAAAGTGCCTCGTCTGCTTCGGTAATCAGCGCTTGAAGTGTTGTTTTACTTGTGACAGCAGTGCCGATGCCGAAGGAGGCGGTATAATGGACCGTATCACTGTTGTACTCAATAGGGCTGTTTTCTATGGCGGCTCTAATTTTTTCAGCGATTTGAGTGGATTGCGTTTCATTACAAGAGGCTAGGATGACCCAAAACTCTTCGCCGCCAGCGCGTATTACGGCGTCGTTAGCGCGCACCTGTTTTTTTATGATCTCAACGGTGTGAATTAAAATTAAATCACCACAGTCGTGCCCATGCCGGTCATTAATGCTTTTGAAATGATCGATATCGATTGCGATGATGGAGACTGTTTGGTCTAACCAGTCATTTTCATATTTGTCTGATAACTTGATTTCAAGGTATCGCCGGTTAAATGCCTTTGTTAAAGGGTCCATTATGGCCTGCTTTTGTAACTCTCTCACAAGCAATCTTTTGCCCTCGAGTTTTGAGGCCAATGCATTGGTGGCGGAAGCAATGCGGCCAATCTCATCGTTCGAAATTAAAGGTACAACGACTTTGTAATTTTCATTGAGTAAGCCTCTGAAGGCGCTTAACTGTTTCTCCAGTAAGTAGACCATATTTCTACCGTAGCGCTTAGTGATTATAAATATAGCTATAAAGTAGCTTGAAAAAATAAAAAGTATGTGATTGTGCAGAAGGCTGTAACCGGAGTGGATGTCTATCTTTTCTGAGGTTGTTAAACTTTGTCTCATAAGCAGAATAAGTAGAATCATAATGCATGTGCTGGAGTAGAAAACAAAGTATTGTAAACGTTTTGATAGGCTAATATATCTTCGGCTTTTTTGGACATCACTGCTGCGGTCATGGAGGTGGACTCGATTGTATGCAATATCAAGCCCCAGTATGACTGTGGAAAATAGTCCAATGCAGAGATAGCCGATTAAAATCTTTAGTCCACTTCCTATGGGGAATATTAATACGGTTGTATTATAGGTAGAGAGCAGCAGTGCAACCACTGCCCATATTGTGAGATCGAAAACGTGCATGTAATACGATCTCTTTCTTGAGTTAAAGGTGACCAATAGGGTGTTGAAGACCCACTTGATGAACCATGTTCGAACAAGCATGATGAGAGTGAGCGGCACACCAATCAGTAGCGATGTGCGTATAATTGACAACTCATGAAAATATTCGCATACATGATTTGAGTAGTAGATCATGAAGAGAAACCCTACCAGTGAAATGGCCCACTGATGCAGTGCTGCCATTTGCCACTTGATGGCAGAATTTTCTTTAGGTGATATTAAATGGCTCATGTTGTGCTACTGTTACACTCAATTAAACGATCTCACTCTAGATTAAAAGTATAGATAGCAACTTGTAAATTGAGTATAAAAGGAGCTGTTTTTAATGCTGATGATCAGTAGTGGCTTCATAGTGGTTGCACCCTTTTTCTATGAGCAGTAGACTTGGGTTGAGATAAATTACAGATGTTGTGGGCTTAGAGAAGGATTCTTTAACATGTTGTCATCAAGTAGCGTAGGTTGCCAGGCCGTTCAAGGCCGTTGTTACTTATCTGAGTTTAGTGATCACCCATCGAACGAGCTTACATCCGGCCAGAGCGGTTGCGCCCCATCGCCCATGCGTGCTGTCTGTCATAATCAAACTGTTTCTATAGGTAATATAGATAACATAGATAATATAGATAACATTGCACATATATCGGATGAGTTTGATGCTGAACTGAGCGTAACGGAGCCTTCTCAACAAGAAAAACTCTATATGAACTGGGCTCGTGTGGCGTTGATTTTAAATATATTGGACAGTGACGCCTCTGGCGATGAGGGTGTTGAACGCCTACTTCGTTGCTTGGTTTTGATTGAAGAGGTATCGACGGATATTGTTGCGTCGATCTCAGAGCGACAGCCCCACTGTTTAAGTGGTGCATATAAACGTATGGTGATCCGATCAATTAAAGACAGTGTGGGCCGTTGGCATCAGCTGTTTCGTGACGCGGTGATGCCTCTATTTAACCGTTCTGAGCTTAACCGTTCTGAGCTTGACCACCCGAGTTTGGCGGTTAATGACCACTCTATCGTCCCGCAATCTGGTCCAATAACGGCAGCCACGCGTACGCCGGGTTATGCGCTAAAAGCGCCTTACGATGAGGCGCTTGCTTCTTATGGGCGTCTGCTCAGTGACCCGTTGGGAATTGACTTCTTTCGCTATAAGCAAGATGTGTTGAGCATATATCGCATCAAGGAGATTACCCAAGATAATAGGCAGGGTGATATGGGCGCGCGGTTTCGTCATATTGAGCCTATGTTCAGAGGCGTACATCAAATAACAGAAGTGGTGCTTTGGTTACAACGAAAAATTTATTATTTAGCTCAGACGCACCCCGATCCGATAGAGCAATCTAAATTATATGAAGTGAGCGCCGAGGTTTGGGCGTGTTTAAACAGCCAGATGGATGTACTTAAAAAGATGGACCCTTACGCGTTTGCTGAATATCGATTATCGCTTTTGGGCACGTCTGGTGCCGGATCTCGACAACTCAAGTACCTTAAGTCCTATTGCCAAAAATTAGCGAGTGACTATGCTCAGGTTGATAACCAATCTATTTTAAAAAACCCGGATGAAGATCCGGTTGCCTATGCGCTGCACACCTCTGTTTATAGATCCGTGATCGAGCATTTGGGCTTTTGGAACAGTCATGCATCCCTGGGGGCTTGTACCGTGGGTATGGGGGGGAGTGGAACCGGTGGCATGCCGGTTGAAGCGCTGTTTACCCGAGCGATGGCTCTGCATAAATATAATCCTATGTTAAAGCAGCCTAATATGTTAGAGGATTGTCTGCGTGAGCAGTGTCCAGAGTTGTCGGTTGAGATGGATGGCAAGCCAATAGGTCGATCCCTGATTGAGAAAGCGGATTATGATGCGGGTGCATTACGCTCAATGCCCTTGAGTGAGAAAAGCGTTCAGCCGGCTTCATCTGTGGATCTTAAAAAAGCGGTGCCTCGCCATGACGGTCCATCTTCTATTTTTGTGACAGGTGGAACCGGGGGGATTGGCAAAGAGATCTTAATGCGTTATGCCGGTATGATAGAAGATCATGCAATGCCAAATAGAAAACTGATTTTTTCTTATCGAAGCCGTAAGGCGTGTGCTGATCAGATCAAGGCAAGTATTCAGAGTCGCTATCCACATGTGGTGATAGAGTCTGTATATTTGGATTTAGGTAAAGCAAGCTCCATTGATGATCTGGTTCAACACTTCTCTAGAACAGATGAAGAGATTGGTATTCTGATTTTGAATGCGGCGGTGGGTTCGGCTACGGTGATGGATCAGGTGAGTGAGCATGCTCAGAGTGCTGCGCTGTTTGAGCAGGCGACAAAATTTTTTATGATCAATACGGTAGCCCCTCACTCTCTCTATCAGCAGCTGCAATCGAGGTTTGATCGCAACGGTGAGGGCACTTCAGTTGTTGTGATATCGTCTGTGGGAGGGGGGGATCGCCCTTTTTCAGGCTTTAACCCTTATGACGGTGGCAGCAAAGCGGCTCTGGAGTATGCGTTTTCTGTCTCAGCCAAGGAGGAGATGAACTCACCGATACATATTGTGACGGTTAGGCCGGGCGCAACGAATACGCCCATGCTGCAAAAGAGCACCCTGGATGAGATGAGTCTTGACGAGAAACAGCGTTTTATGGCGCGGCTCCCTAAACAGGAGCTGGTTGAAGCAGATGAGATAGCTGAGCTTGTGGTGAGCGTTTCAGAACCGAGGGCGGCTAAGCTGTTGCATGGTTCTGCGCTCTCTGCATCTAAAGGGCTGCATGCACAATATTACCAGTGACCACTGTTGCTCATAGAGAGCCAAGGCTCAGAAGGGGGAAGGGGGGCGCCCTCTTGAAGCAGTTCGATTGAGATGTTATCGGGTGAGCGTACAAACGCCATATAGCCATCGCGTGGTGGACGGTTTATGGTGACGCCTTTAGCGCTCAACTCGGCACAGACGTCGTAGATATTTTTAACGCGAAATGCAAGATGACCAAAGTTTCGGCCTTCAGGGTATATCTCTTCGTTATCCCAGTTATACGTCAGTTCGATGGTGGGTGCTCTCTCTTCTTGTGCGCTTTTAAGGTCTTCGGGTGCTGCCAAAAAGACCAATGTGAAGCGCCCTTGCTCATACTCTTTTCGAGAGACCTCTTTTAGACCTAAGGTGTTGCAAAAGAAGTCTAAGGATTCGTTTAAGTTGCGTATGCGAATCATGCTGTGTAAGAATTTCATAAGCTATATCCCATTGCTATCTTTTGTGGCCCTGTTTCACTGTAGGTCGCTATTTCCACTTTTTTCGAATCTCTATGCGCTGCTCTTTCCATGCCTCAGCATCACCGTAATCGACAAAGTGCTTTGTTCTGTTATGCTCGCCGCGAACACGGCGGGTGTGTTTAATGGGGCACCAAAATTGTTCGGTGCGGGCGATCACCTCACGGGCGTACGCGATAAGCCCATTGCCATAGCCGCAATATATGCAGTTTAATTTTTGTATATTATTGAGATAGGGAAGCCGGTGGCGATCGATCACGATGAAGGTTGCGCGGTCGACGCGGGGGATTCGATATATGCGGAAACAGATATGTTGATAGAGGGTGATGGTCAGATCGAGGAAGGCGAGTGGTATGATCATGCCATAGATGATGGGGGCTGAAAGAATGACGCCGATCGGTGCAGCAACGATATACTTTAGGCTGTGTACACGCTGCTGGCGGAGCAGGCGGTCGACATTTTTCTCAAAGACCGCTTTACCACGCTCTATTTTATAGTGCAGCTGCTTTCGTTTTTCAATGAGCACTTCTTCTAAATAGTGGTCGAGCTCTTGTTGAGCTGTTTTTATACGCCGTTTCATGTCGTTGAGTGAAGGTCTGTTCATACTGTGACTCTTACTGTCCGTCTATACTTTACTTTAAAATGTATAACTTAAAATGTATAACAGCTTGATGGGCCCTTTGCCGTCAGTGTTTGACGGTTCTGACAGCATGGGGACACTAACACAGAGTGTAGGAGTTCTCAAGACCGGTTTACGTCTCGAGTTCGCTGGTTTCTTACGGGAATAAGATGCGTTGATATGTATTATGGTGAAAGGTTAAACAGTATTACCCACCTGGTCGGGGCGGTCTTGGCGCTGGTCGGTTTAGGTGCCTTGTTAACCGTGGGAGTGCAGGAGCGAGAACCTCGACTTGTCATCAGCTTTTCCATCTTTGGGTTTACGCTGGTTCTCTTGTATACGATGTCAACGCTCTATCATAGCTTCCCCTCCAGTAAGGTGAAGCGCATTTTTCAGAAGCTGGATCACCTGGCTATCTATCTGCTGATTGCGGGTACCTACACACCTTATATGCTTGTCTCGCTCTACGATGGGAACGGTCTCTATATGTTGGCCAGTGTTTGGGGGTTGGCTGCGCTGGGTATCGTGTCTGAGTTTCAAAGAGAGAAGCGTCTTGAGGTGTTTCAAATCTCTATCTATCTTATTATGGGTTGGATCTGTACGTTTGAGTACAGTAATTTAAAAAGTGCTATGCCTGAAGTGGGCTTCTGGTGGTTAAACTTTGGTGGTGTGGCGTATACGGTTGGGGTTCTTTTCTATATTTTGGACAATCTTAAGCGGCTCAAGCACTCGCATGGTATATGGCACCTCTTTGTTTTGGTCGGTTCGATGAGCCACTTTATCTCCATTATCGGCTATGTGCGTTGATCACGCCTGAGAATTACTGATAGCCTAGTTGCACCTCAAATCGCAATATAAGTGCAGGGACGGTCTCTCGCTTCTCCAGTATGTTATCTTCCCTTTCACGCAGCCAGTTAAGTTGTGGTTCGGCTTCAAAGAATAGCCAGTGGCTGTAGATCTGCTTTCGATAACGAATACTGAACCCATATTCATCGGTCACATAGTCCGGGCGCGTATGCCCAGTGGAGGCAAAGCTGTAGGATAGGGCGGTTCGATAGTCGATGTATTGCCAAAAAGTGAAGCGCTGCGTCCAATTCATGCCGCTGCTCACTTCGCTGAAGGTGGCGGAGTTTCCAAAGCGAAAGAACCAAGTCTCATTCAGCTCATGCTCATAGTCGAGCTGGGTCCGTTCGCCAAACCCCTCTTGATCTTTCCAATAAAAGCTTTGGGTCAGTCGCCAAGCACGAGATGCATCGAGGGTGAAGATTTTTCGGTAGCGGTTGCGAACAAAGAGTTGCAGTTGGTTATTGAAGCGTGCCCCGATATCGAAGTCTACCTCTAAGTCGCTGCGCTTTTCTGCAATCCAGCGCAGGGTGGTGCTGTAGCGGTTGGGCTCTTGATTGTTGAGGGATAGGGTTTCGGTTGCGGTGGAGAGGGTATCTTCGTTATCGCTGTCGTCGGAGATGATCAGGTTTAAGCGCTCTTTTGCATTGGGCAGGTGAACACGGGCTCTGATGTGAGGCTTGAATGCAAGGTCGGTCTCTCTGTCTTGCTCAACAAGAAAGTTGTTACGGATTCGAATGAAACTGGTGGCATAGTCGTCATCGTATCGAACATCCCCAAAGAAACGATCGAACCGAAGTGCTGCATTGCAGACGCGTGGCGCGCCCATTAAGTGGGTCCGGGCAACCCAGGGGCCCTCACGAACCCCCGTATTGCCTGAGCAAGGGCGTGGAATGGATTTGAGTTGGGGGGGGGGGCTTTCTTGTTTATACAGCTCGTCCCCTGTGAAATGTTGATCATATAGGTTCTGCTGATTGTTTGTCGATTGGGCAGAGAGGGGGTCGGTTTGATGCTCATGATAGGCCGCGTTGAGGCCGGTTGTGGTCAGCATGCTGAGCAGCAGTATGCAGGCTGGTAGAGGCCTGCCCTTCGCAAGAGGGTATGCGACAGCATCAACTAAACGCTCTATAGACCGATTCCGCTCTTTCATCATGTAATCATTATCTTGTAGTCGTCACTGTAATAGTCACTGTGAGGTGCTTGCAATTGGAGTTCCAGTCTCGCTGAATATCGTCAAAATCATTCTTATTGTTCAACTGGATCAGGTACTTTTCGCTTAGGGCAGAGGCTTGCGGTGCTCTACCTCGGTGTACCGACGCTCCATTATACCTCACAATACCTCACATTGGGTTGGAAATTAATCATCTTAAGGTGATAGGGTTGTGTTTAAACGTGTATAAATGTCTCTGTTCATGTAAGGAGTGTAGTGATATGTAAGCAAAGAGTGTAGTGATCTATCACCCCTTTTAAAGCGGTTTTTAAAGCGGTGTGAACTTACTCACACCGATCAGATGCGTTGTATGCACGAAGTTTTTTACTTAACCAAAAAAGAGCGATGGCGCCCGTGGCCAGGTTTGCAAGCAGGGCGGCTATAAATATCCCCTCTATCCCTAAGAAGTAAGAGCCGTATAGGGCCAGGGGTAGATATAAAATCAGTAGCCTCAGCAGTGTGAAAAGAAGCGCTGGGATTGCACTGCCCATGCCGGTTGCACTGCTGGCTGTAATCATAATAACGCCTAAAAAGGGATAGCTCCAGGGCACGATGTAGAGAAACAGGTGGGCGACACTTTGAACGTGCTGATCTTGGCTGAATAGGTTCAGAAGAGGGGGGGTTGCGATGAGCAGAGAGAGAGAGACAAAAATGCCCCAGATGAACGTGAATTTAAAGCTGTACTGGATGCCAGTCTGCAGTCGTTCGAACCGTTTTGCGCCTAAATTTTGTCCCATAAAAGGGCCCATAATGGAGGCAATGGCCATAAGGGGAATGAGGCAGAACGACTCTATACGGGCAGCAATGTTGAAGCCTGCGACCGCTTCAATACCGTAATGAGAGACCAACCAGGTTGCGAAAGCGATTGAGAGTGGGGAGATGACGTTGTTTCCAACGGCCGGTAGGCCTATTTTTAGAATCTCTCTCCAGCCCTGCCAGAGGTGTTTGAAGCCGTGCTGCCAGGCCAGCATCTTGAGCCGAAATTTGAGTATAAAAATGGCCATGCCAAAACTGACGGAGTAGGCGATGATGGTGGCAAGGGCTGCACCTTGTAGCTCCATACGAGGAAAGCCAAAGAGGCCGAAGATCAATATTGGATCAAGTATCACGTTGACGATGGCAACGGCGATCATGATTAAGCTGGGGACCAGGCTGTTGCCTGCCGCTCGAATGGCCGAATTGCCGACCATAGGGACAACGACCAAAAAACAGCCGAGATACCATATATTCATATAATCAGCAATGATGGGAATCAGGTCGCTCGGTGCGCCTAACAGCCGAAACAGCGGTTCGATGGTGAGTCGACCTATTCCCGCAAAGAGCAGGGCGATCAGCAGTGCCAATAGAATGGCCTGGGTCGCGTAGCTTTGCACTTTATGGGTGTCCCTGGAGCCGATGGCCCGGGCGATGACGGATGAGGCGCCGGCACCGATGCCGAAGGCGATACTGTTGAGAATGTTGATGACAGGGAAGATAAACCCCATGGCGGCCAGTGGCGTGCTGCCGATTTGACCCAAGAAGTAGGTATCGACAAGGTACATGGACATAATGGCAAGGATGCCGATGGCCATTGGGGCGGCCATCTTGAAAAGGTGCCAGTTGATTGGCCCATGGGTTAGGTCAGTATGGTGGGTGGAATTTTTTTTAGAACTCATTAGGTAAGCCGTCTCTCATTTGTATCTATTCTAACCTAATCTATCCTAAATGGGGCTTAATCGGGCGATAAAACCGAGTCTCAAGGGGCGAATGCGAGGGTGTAGAAGCGGTTAGAGTAAGAAATCATCTTTGAAAAGTGCTAAAGGTGGTTGAAAACGGAGTAGCCGGCCCCACATTAGAGGGCAATATACAGATTGCTTGTTAACATGTAACCGCTATAGCTGCTTGACAAGTAATGTACCTAGGCGCCCGACGAGCCCAAGCCGCTGAGCGTATACATAATACGTGATGCGGTTGGGCGAGGAAGGCAACAACGGTACAGTACTTGTCAAG